>JBBRGM010000354.1:0-5221 GCA_038240725.1 Burkholderiales bacterium
AGCGTAGAGCAGGATCGTGCGGCCATCTAGTGACGAGCCATCCCAGGTCGGCTGCGTGAATTTGCGCGGCTGCTGTCCGCGGCGCTTCCAGCGCCACTCATATTCGGTCCAGCCGGCTGCGTAGTCACCAGCCAACAGCAACGCCAATGCGCGGTTCCAATGCGCGTCGGGATAATCCGGTCGCAATCGCACAGCAGATTCGTAGCTCTGCATGGCTGCCGCCGTTTGTCCCAGATCGCGCAGTGCGACGCCCAAATTGTTGTGTGCTTCGACGAACGACGGGTTGAGCCGAATTGCTTCGCGGCAATGAAACACGCCGCGTTCCAGCAGTCCTTGCGCGCGACACAGGTTGCCGAGATTGTTGTGTGCTTCCGCATCGGTTGGCTTGAGCCGCACGGCCTCTTCCAAATGGCGGAGTGCTTCGGTCTCGCGCTGTTGCTCGATGAGCAACACACCGAGATGATGATGCGCGTCGGCCAATTCAGGTTTCAGTTCTATGGCCGCGCGAAACGCTTGCTCTGCCTCGGCAGATTCTCCTCGGCGCATCAGCAAAACGCCTAACCGATCGTGCGTCTGCGCGCTGTCGGGCGCTGTCTGCAACACCTGCCGATAACAGGCGACTGCTTCGTCGATGCGGCCCAGGCTGGTCAATGCGCGCCCGTGATTGATCCGTGCATTGGTGTTGTTCGGTTCGAGCTCGACGGCGCGTTGGTAACAGTCCAGCGCCTCGTCGAATTTGCTCTGCTCTGCGAGCGCATTGGCCAGGTGATAGTGCGCGCCGGTATTCGCATTGGGCGCGAGGCGCAATGCATCTCTAAAGCGCACGGCAGCCGGCTCGAACTGCTTCAATGCCTGATGCGCCAAGCCGAGGTTGTAGTGAGGATCGGCCGCATGCGGTTGCAGGGCGATTGCGCGCTCGATGTAGTCGATCGCAAGGCCAGACTTGCCCAGTTGGTGAAGCACCACACCAACCAGGTGCAGGGCATCGACGTGGTCGGGCTCGATTGCCAGGATCTGCCGATAGGCCTGTTCCGCAGCCGGCAGCCGCCCGGCTTGATGGTGCTGCATCGCCATCTGCAACATGGCGCCGTCTGACGCCATGGACGGGACGGCTGCGATGTCGTGGCTGGAACGGTGCGGTGGCATGTCATGGCTGGGCGGCACGAGAGGCTGCTGGCTGATCAGCGAAGAAGATGTGCCGTGCGTCTGGATGCCGTCTACACATCGTCCCAACGCCAGCCTCGCTGCGAAACCAGGTGGGCGGTGGATACGCTATCAATTACGGGATGGCGCGGCCGGACTTGAGACAATGGCGACCCCGGTTCGCCGAGGGCTCGTGCCGACCTGCGTCAACCTGGCCGCCGTTGCTGTCGAGGTTATCGGGCTCGAGCTGACCGCCGTTGCTCCCGAGGTCATCGGGCTCGAGCTGGTCGCGGCGAAGTTGGTCGCCGTGGAGGTGCCTGCCATTCGACCGCCGCCCGTGTGCTCTGCAACGCCCGGGTGGCTCGTGTAGAGCCGCAGACGCACTGCGCTTGTGCGCATTCCGCGCGCCCAGGCTTAACCGGCGTTGCCCTTCATGTCCGCGGCAAGAGACAATGCGAGCGAGCTCGCAGCTTCACCGAAGTAACACCCAGCCGACAACCCTCTTCCATGACCTACGCAGTAAAAGAAATCTTCTTCACGCTCCAAGGCGAGGGTGCGAACAGCGGCCGCGCGGCGGTGTTCTGCCGTTTTGCCGGATGCAATCTCTGGAGCGGTCGAGAAAAACATCGCAGCACCGCCGTCTGCGATTTTTGCGATACCGATTTCGTCGGGACAGACGGGGAGAACGGCGGCAAGTACGCGTCTGCCGACGAGCTCGCGGCCGCGATCGAACGCGCGTGGCTGCCGGACGATGACACCGCGCGGTTTGTGGTGTGCACAGGCGGCGAGCCGCTGCTACAGCTCGATTCGCTTCTGATCCGCGCGCTCCACGAGCGAAAATTTCAGATCGCGGTCGAGACGAACGGTACGCTCGAGGTGCCGACCGGAATCGATTGGGTGTGCGTGAGCCCTAAGGCTGGCAGCAATACGGTGCAGCGCCAGGGCGATGAGCTCAAGCTCGTATTTCCCCAGCCCGCTTTCGATCCGCAGCAGTTCGAGTCGTGGGATTTCGCGCACTTTTTCTTATCGCCGATGGACAATGCGATGCGAGCGCACAACCTCGCGCTCGCGATCGACTACTGCAAAACGCATCCACGTTGGCGCTTGAGCATGCAAATGCATAAAGTTGCCGGCATCCCTTAGTAGAGAAGGAACACTGTTGAAGATTTTCAAACGCTTTAGTTTCGACTGCGCGCATCGCCTGCCGGATTGGCCCGATGTACACGGACATTCGTATCAGGCCGAGGTGTGGTTCGAAGGACCGGTCGTCGATGGCTACGTGATTCGCGAATCGGAGTTGAACGCGATCATCGAACGCGTCCGCACCAAACTCGATCATCGATACCTGAACGATTTCATCTCCACGCCCACCTCGGAGAATATCGCCAAGTTCATCTGGGACGAGCTCGCGCATACGGGAACGCTGTCGAAGGTGCAGCTGTTCCGGCCGTCGTGCGGGTTGGGCGTTGAGTATGTGGGGGAGGCGGCGGAATTGCACGAACGGCAGACGGTTCCGGCCACGGTTGCTGCATTGACGAGATAAAGCTGAGCGTCAGCGTTGATGCCGCATTGAGGTGAATCAGTGCAGCACTGCCTTCCGAGTGCACGAGCCAGCAACGTTCTAGTTGAAACCGCCTCCAATGTTCGTCGACGCAAGGCGGCCCGCACATCGAGCCCGCGAAATCTGCGTAGACGCGGCTCGCGAGTTGCGGGTGGAGGACCGAGAGACCCTAGCCGAGATCATGGCGTTCGGAATAATCCGCCACGTCACTTCTAACAGCAGCGTCGGTCGCCGCATTTCTGCCCTCAAGCTAAGCGCCAAACCGGCGTTGATATAGCCAGCATCGTTCGCATCGTCGGCGCGCCAGTCGATTCTCACGTTCGTTCTGAGAGTCTGGAAATAGGGTATTGTTTTCTTGTGGTGAACGTCGCTGGTTCCTCTCGAGGTGCGTACTCTCCGAGTCGTTCGATCTTCTGCAAAGCTAACCGTCGCTGAAAACTTTCTTGGATTTAGGAGCTGATATGGGCAGATTCAGATATTCCTTCGCCGGCTTTCTATTGGTTTCGGCGCATGCATTCATGGCAATGAACGTGGCGCGCGCTGAACCGGCCATCCAGATTCTCAGCTTGCCGACATACGGATCAGCTGGGACGCTGCAGGGAGCCGTCAGCGGCGTGAATGCGGCCGACTACGATGTGGCGACCTATATTCATGTCGAAGGGGTTGGCTGGTCGACAGAGCAAACCGCGACCATGAATACGGTGCCGCTGCATGCGGACGGAACTTTCTCGGTGCCGATTCCAAATGGCTTAGACGCGCGTGCGACGATCTTCGCGACGGCGCTGGTGCCCAAGGGTTATGCACCGCCTGTGGTTGCAGCTGGCGGGCGCATTCCAGCAGGGCTGAACAGCGTTGCACTGGACTATCAGCAGCGGTACTCGCGCACCACCGAATTCGCGGGTTATCAGTGGGGCGTGAAAGAGTCGCCCGGCGGCGCCGGTCCCGGCAAAAACAGTTTCTCGAATTTGCCGCAGGACGTTTGGGTAGACAAGCGGGGGTTGCATCTTACGGTGAACCAGCACGATAACCGCTGGTGGGCGACGGAGGTTATCAACACCAAGCCGCTCGGCTACGGCACGTACGTCGTGCAGACGAACAGCGCAGTCGATCGTGTCGATCCCACGGTGGCGTTCGGCGCATTCACATGGGATGCTTTCGGAGACGATACGACCGGACCATCAGCCAATCGCGAATTGGATTTCGAAGACGCGCGATGGGGCTTCGGCACGGATCCGACGAGCTCGCAGTTTGTCGTCCAACCCTTCGGCGCCGCAGATCATCTGGTGCGATACAAGCTGCCCGATCTGAGCGCCGACCCTGCGCTGACGCGAATCATGGTGTGGACGCCGGACGGTATTCGCTTTCTCGCGGTCGCAGGCCATCACACCGCCACCGACTTCGCGCCGGGAGATGTATTGGCAGAATGGGACTACACGGGCGCGGTGCCGAAGCCGGGACGCGCGGTGTGGCGATTCAACCTCTGGCCTTCGAGTGTCGAAGTAGGGCGGAGCACAGTACCGGAGCCGGCCACGGGGCAGGCGCAGGAAGTTATCGTTTCCAATTTTTTGTTTACCTCCGCTGTGCCGGAGGCCTCGTCAGCCGTGACGGTGGCAGCAGGGCTCGGCGCGTTCGTGTTGTGGAGCGGCTACCGCCGATCGCGTGTGCGAACGTCGCGCATGCCGGCTTCGAAGGCGTGAAGGAAATCGTTCGCGTTTAGACACGTGCGGATTGTGAGACCCGATGCGAGGGAGTCAATTCTGCGGCACTGGAGCTGACGTCTAAAGAACATGCGGCGCTAGTTGGACCACGCTTCGCAAGCGTGGAAGGTGGCCGCAGTTCAGGGAAGCATACTGTTGCAGTCGAGCGCCGAATCTGCAATGGAAAGCGGCGCTGTTCAATTTAATTTCAGAGGAAGCACTCGCGCGGTCGAGGCGCGTTGACGTGAGCGGTTCATCTGCCAGCACAACAATGAATCGCCCGGCGCCGTAAACCTCTGCGCCCCACCCGACCTCGACCCGAACGGCAGCTTACTGACGCCGCACTCGCTCGCAGCGTGAATGCCGCTAAACGCCGCCGACGCCGAAATAAAACGCATCATTCTCCGCGGCCTCGGCCGAACCTCCGACGACATCCCACATCGGCGTCCAGTTGAAATCGGCGTCATCGCTCGTTTCCTCCCCGGCGTAGAGCTGGCTCGCAACGGATTGCTGCGCCGTCGCGACATGCAGCGCGGGTCGGTGCGACGCGCTCTTATAGACCGTCAGTGCGCAAATGAAGAGAGCCGTCAGGAACAGGTGTTTCATGGGGAGCAATGTCGAGGTTGGATGACGAATCCCTGTAACGACACTGCTGGGCATTGCTTGATCGGTATTGCTTCGTTCGGAAACTCGTGAGAGGCGCGGATGCTCGTCACAATGGAATTTAAGTCTAGGGAAGCTCTGAACAAGTCTTGCGACGCGCGTTGCGTCAGGTGCGGATGGATGCGAGGCGTCGCGGCGAAGCCAAAGTAGGTACCTT
>JBBRGM010000355.1:0-5219 GCA_038240725.1 Burkholderiales bacterium
CTCCTGATAGATGCTCGACACCGCGTGTGAGTTCATTAGCACCGCGGGCATCAATTCGACGTTTATTGAGGTAACCTGAGTCGCAAATACGTTTGTGATACCCGCCACGGTAGGACCAACCAGCACGATCGACGCCGCGGCGGTGGCGAGTCGATCCAATATCGGCATATCGAGCTGAGCGGACGTAGATGCGTGTGTGCTTTTGCTCACGGAAGAAGACTGCGACGAATTCTTCCGCAGCCCCTCGGGCGCCGCTTGGTCCGGTTCACCTACTGGTTGTCCGACTCGGAAGAGTATTGGCAGCGCAACGTTGCCGGCAGCGGAGACGCTTTCAGCAAGTCGGCGGTCGGTTGCGAATTTGCTATCGGCGGTTTTGAGAACTGTCGCGAACGCGGAGAATTGCGCTTGCTCGGACGCGGGCAATTGACTGTAAAGCTGGGTGAGCTGTTCTATGTAGGGCCGGACGGGATTGACGTCAGGGTCAGGGAAGAAGACCGAATAGCCGACCACCTTTGCATGCGCTGCCGAGAGACGATCGATCATTTGCGCAGGGATGTCGCGCGGCCATGGCCAGCGCCCGATGTTGGCAATGCTGTTATCGTCGATTGCGATAACGACGATTTTATCGTCCGGAGCTCGGTTCGACGCGCGCGCACCTAGGTCATATGCCTTCCGTTCCAGGCTCTTCGCCAAATCGGTGAGCACCAACGCCAAAACCACCGCTGCGACGAGTACGCCGAGGAACCAATCCGACGTCCAGAAATCGTTCCTATGCATTCTCACGCGCCCTTGCTGGCGAACATTGCGCCAGGAGAACCGAAGGTCTCGAATGCAGGATAATGTTGTCCTCTAGTAGCTTAGCCTGCATGACTGATCAATTCTACGATAATCGCGTCTAAGGTATATGATTTCTATCGAAGCTTTAACCCGGCCGGGGAACCTCAGGGCGGTCGGTCGAGCCATGCGCGAAGGGACCAGCGGCGATCAGCCCGACTTATAGAGCATCACGCCACCAGGAATGGGGTAGGGCAGATTGCGCCGCGATGACGCTGTTGCCGAACCTGGATTCTCTCGCCTGTTCCCTGAAGGCGCGAGGCCTCAAGCTGCTTAGCTTCCAGCGACCTACCGCGATGCAAGGCTTATGCCAACAATTTATGAATTCCCTCGTTGGCGCAAGACTTACAGACCCTCTACCAGAATCACGCTGCCGATCGAATTACGCTGCCGGACCTTGATCGCCTCGGCATACTCGGGAGAGTCGTAAAACGCACGCGCCTGACCCATGTCCGCGAACTCAACGACAACTACGCGCTTCGGCTTCCAGTCGCCTTCCGCGTAATGCACGGCGCCGCCGCGGACCACGAACTTGCCACCGAACTTTGCCAGCGGCGAGCCCACCATCTTGCGATATTCCTCGTAGCCGACCGGATCGGTAACCTCGATGGTCGATATCAGATAAGCAGCCATGGTCTCCCTTATATTGAGTGATGCAGGTCAGCCTGCGGACGCAGGCCAGACGCAATTGTCGCCGCAAACGGGCGCTACGTCAGCGGCGGCGCCGTCGCTCGGCGGCGGGAGATCAGAACAGAAGAGAGACGGACGCGATGCTCAAGCCGATCGCGATGCCGGCCAAGACGTCGCTCGGATAGTGCAGACCGACAACAACTCTCGACAAAGCTACCAGCACGGTAAACGGAAGAAGGAAAGCCGCGAAGACAGGGTAGTAGTACAGCGCAATAACGCTGAAGGCGACCGCATGCAGCGTGTGCCCCGACGGGAAGCTGTACTCGTCCAACGGGTCGGCGAGCGGCTGGATCTGCTCATTACGGTGATAGGGGCGCGGACGATTGGTTTTCGCCTTGAGCCATTTGTAGAACAGCGTGCATGCGAGGCCGGTGACAACCATGTGCAGCACCGGTTGCACTGCAGCCGGCCCGCGAAACACCAGCAGCGCAATCATCAGGGTGTACCAGAACACGCCATTGCTCAGGCGACTAACGACGCAGCAGCCTTTGCGCAACCAATGAATTCGGCTGACCTGGTGCAGGCGCAGACACAACGCCTCATCTTTCTCAGACAGCCACTGCTGCCTTGGAACGCATCTAGGCATGCGCCGACTCCTGCCGATTCGTAACATTCGCAACGGCGAGCAGCGCAACCTCGAGGTCATCAACAACGCGTTCCCAATCGATGCGTTCCGCTGCATGTCTAGCTTCGACGCGAACGCGCGCTCGCAGCGCCGAATCGTTTGCCAGCTGAACGCCAAGCGCGATGAAGCGGGTCGGATCATCGTAGTCGGCCAGCAGACCGCTCTCACCGTGGCGGATGTGCTCCCGCGCCGCCGCGTAATCGTAGGCCACGACCGCCATGCCGCTGGCGAGCGCCTCGACCGTCACGTTGCCGAACGTTTCCGTCAAGCTTGGAAACAGAAATATATCGCCCGAAGCATAGTGGGCTGCGAGGTCTTCGCCGTGTCGCATGCCGGCAAAGTGATAGCCCGGATGCCCCCGCTGCAGCTGATTTCTTTGCGGCCCATCGCCTACCAGAACGAGCCGCGCTGAAGGCTGTTCGGCTTTAATCGCATTAAATGCCGACAGCACCAGCGGGATATTTTTTTCCGGCGCGAGCCGCCCGACATACATCACGACCACATCGTTCTCGCCCGCATTCCAACTTGCGCGCAGTTGATCGCTGCGACGCGAGGGACTGAACAAATGCGTATCTGCGCCACGCGCGACGACCGACAAATTTCGATAGCCTTGCTGCTCGAGTTGCAACTTCAGCTCGTGCGTAGGCACGAACGTGCACGCCCCCGCGTTGTGAAAGCGTCTCAGGTAGTTTTTGATCACCGCCCCGACCACGCCAACGCCGTAGTGATGGCTATAGCTGTGGAAATTGGTGTGGAACTCGGAACACGCTGGAATGTGCAGACGACGCGCAGCGATCAGTGCGGATCTTCCCAGCGGTCCTTCAGTCACGACGTTGACGATGTCGGGACGCGACTTCCGCCACAGCCGCAACAATTGCCGAGTGGCTGGTAGCCCTACGCGCAGGCCTTGATACCGGGGGAGCGGAACGCTCGCTACCAGCGTTTCCTCTGCGCGCTGGTTGACGCGAGGCTGATCGCGCGCACTCTGCTTTGGGCGCACGACATGAACGTAGTGACCTCTGCGCAGCAGTCCGTCGACCAGGCGACCGGTCGTCATTGCGACGCCGTTGACCTCCGGCGGATACGTTTCCGTCACGACTGCGATGCGCAACCCGCGCTCAGGAGCGATCTGACTGAAGGGAGCGGCGGTATCGTTCATTCTGTTGCTGATGCGAAACCTAATACGATGAACCGGCCATGCAGCGAAGTGATCAGGCCGCGCTGCGGTGGGGCGCTTAGCAGACGGCCGACTGAAATGCTGGCGTCTGGTCGCGATCGCTGTCGCTATCGCGCATTTTTTGTCAGCGAGGAGGGGCGGGCAACATTCCTACGCTATAGATGCCTTGCGTTCACCCGCGGATCCAAGCTCGATCTGCGGCAATTTGGACACAGGATCCGAGTCCGGAGTTCGAAACACTCCGATAAACATCAGCCGAAGATGATTAATGTCCATACGAAGGCGAGGTTAGCCAAGCTCGTGCACACAGCGGCGCTGCCGATGTCTTTCGCACGTTTAGCCAGTTGATGGTTCTCCAGCGAGATGCGATCGACGGCCGCTTCGAGCGCTGAATTGAGTAGCTCCACAATGAGTACCAGCAGAACGCTGCTCACCATCAACGCTTTCCCCACCGGGCTTACCGGCATCATCAAGGCCGCGGGTATGAACACTGCGGCGAGCAGGCACTCCTGCCGAAACGCATCTTCGTGGCGATACGCGGCTTTGAAACCTGCCACCGAATAGACGAGCGCGTTCCAGATCCGCCGGACCCCGGTCTTGCCTTTATGCGGACTGACTAACGACTGAGGTCCGGGCTCTTCCAACGCAGGTCCAGCGTGCGTGCGGCCAGAACGTCATCGAGCCGGCGAACCGGCGTCGTGTGCGGCGCAGTCTTGACTAGTTCCGGCGACGCGATCGATTCGTCCAGAGTTTCCTTCATGGCAGTCACAAAACCATCCAGCGTGAGCTTCGATTCTGTCTCTGTCGGCTCGATCAGCAGGCACTCCGGTATCAGCAGCGGAAAGTACGTCGTCGGGGCGTGGAAGCCCTTATCCAGCAGACGCTTTGCGAAATCCATCGCGCTCACGCCGGTCTGCGCCTTCAGCGCCCTTAACGTGACGACGAATTCATGACTGGCGCGACGTTTTGGAAATGCAACCTCGAAGCCGGCGCGGCGCAATTCGTGCATCAGATAATTGGCGTTGAGCGCAGCGTAGTCGGCGACGCGCGGCATGCCCTCACGGCCGAGCAATCGTGCGTAAACATACGCTCGCAGCAAGACGCCTGCGTTACCCATGCTTGCCGACAAGCGACCGATGCTGTGCGGCCGCTCGTGGTGCGTGAGCCAGCCATAGGTGTGGCCTGTGCGAACTACGATCGGTAGTGGCAGAAACGGTTCGAGATGCGCGGCAACGCCCACCGGACCGGCGCCCGGGCCGCCGCCACCGTGCGGAGTCGAAAATGTCTTGTGCAGATTCATGTGTACGACGTCGAATCCCATCGCCGCCGGCTTGGCCTTGCCGATGATCGCGTTGAGATTGGCGCCGTCGTAGTAGAGCAGGCCGCCGGCTTGATGCACGATCTCGCTGATGTCGAGGATTCTCTGCTCGAACACGCCCAGCGTGGAAGGATTCGTCAGCATCAGGCCCGCAGTGTGCGGACCGACCGCCGCGCGAAGTGCGTTAACGTCGACATTACCATCGCGATCGGTGGCAATTTCTCGCACCGTAAAACCGCACATCGCCGCCGTTGCCGGATTCGTACCATGTGCCGCGTTCGGAATGATGATCTCGGTCCGTCCGTTATCGCCGCGCGATCGATGGTATGCGCGAATCATGGCGACGCCGGCGAACTCACCTTGTGCGCCTGCCATCGGCGTGAGGCTGACCGCTGCCATTCCAGTCAGATCCTCCAGCATCGCCTGCAGCTCGAAGAGGCAAGCCAGATAACCCTGTCCGGTCGCAGCCGGCGAATGCGGATGGCGCGATAGAAACTGCGGCAGCAGAGCAGCCGCATTGCACGCGCGCGGGTTGTACTTCATCGTGCACGAGCCCAGCGGATAGAACTGGGTAT
>JBBRGM010000356.1:0-5211 GCA_038240725.1 Burkholderiales bacterium
CGCGTACTCTTTGAACTGTGCCGGCTCGACGTACCGCACGACCGGCAGATGACCCGGCGTCGGCTGCAGGTACTGGCCGATGGTCAGCATGTCGACGTCGTGTGCACGCAGATCGCGCAGCACTTCGAAAATCTCGGCGTCGGTTTCACCCAGGCCGACCATTACGCCCGACTTGGTCAGGATGTTCGGGAAGCGGCGTTTGAAATCCTGCAGCAGCTTGAGCGAGTGCGCGTAGTCCGCGCCGGGGCGTGCCATTTTGTAAAGTCGCGGCACGGTTTCCAGATTGTGGTTCATCACATCCGGCAGCCCGTTGTCCAGCGAGTCGAGCGCTTTTTCGGCACGGCCGCGAAAATCGGGCGTGAGAATTTCGATCTGCGTTTGCGGCGACGCTTCGCGCACTGCCCGTATGCAATCGACGAAGTGCCGCGCGCCGCCGTCGCGCAGATCGTCACGATCGACGCTGGTGATCACGACGTACTTCAATCCCATCGCGGCGACGGCGTTCGCAAGCTGCAGCGGCTCGTTCGCATCGGGTGGACGCGGCCGGCCGTGCGCGACGTCGCAAAACGGGCAGCGGCGCGTGCACAGGTGGCCCAGGATCATGAACGTCGCGGTGCCTTTGCCGAAGCATTCGCCGATGTTCGGACACGACGCTTCTTCGCACACGGTGTTCAAACCGCTCTCGCGGAGACGCCGCTTGACGTCGTAGAAGGCCTGGCTGTTGCCGGCCTTCACGCGAATCCAGTCGGGCTTCTTCAGCGCGACGATGGGGATGACCTTGACCGGATTACGCGCGGTCTTGGCTTCCCCGGTTTGGCCTTCGATGAGATCGCTCATGATTGTTCGTCTACAGCTCTACGTCCACAGCACTATATGCGAGCCGACGATTGAGATTCAACACCAGACGCTCGGAGATATTCTGCATGGGCGCTGCGATGCCGAGATCGCGCAGCTGCGTGACCGCTAATCCGGGGTAGCCGCACGGATCGATCGCAGCAAACGGCGTGAGATCCATATCGACATTCAGACTCAGCCCGTGATAGGTGCAACCGCGCTTGATGCGCAAACCCAGCGCCGCCAGTTTGGCCCCATTGACGTATACGCCCGGCGCATCTTCGCGCCGCTCGCCTGCTGCGCAGAAGTCCTCGAGCAAGTCTATCACGGCCTGTTCCAGGGCCCGCACCAGGGCGCGCACGCTGAATCGAGCGCGTTTGAGATCGAATAGGACGTACGCGATAAGCTGGCCGGGCCCGTGGTAAGTGACCTGGCCGCCACGATCGGTTTTAATTACGGGAATGCCGTTGTCCGACTGCGGAAGGTGCTCGCTGCGGCCGGCAAGACCGTAGGTGTAAACCGGCGGATGCTCGAGCAGCCAGATTTCATCTACCGTCTCGGCAGTGCGCGCGGCCGTGAACGATCGCATTTCGTCCCACGCCTGCAGGTAGGCAACCATTCCACACTCGCGCACCCGAATCGGCGAGCCGGGCATTACATAGCGATCAGGTGCGGACAAATCCAATGTTTCTGCTGTGCTCACAACATCATCACGACCATGGGCAACGCTCGCAGCTCGAGGTACAGCGCATCGAGCTGCTCGCGCGACACCGCGCGGATCTCGCAGGTGATACTCAGGTAATTGTCTTTCTTGCTCGGCCGCACTTCGACCATCTGCGGATCGTAGTCCGGCGCATGACGCAGCACGACTTCGATGACTGCTGCCTCGAACCCCGGCTCATTTCGCCCCATCACCTTGACGGGAAAGTCACTGGGATACTCGATCAGTGACGGATCAGGCATGCGAGCGGGCTTCTGCCGGATGGCGCATTTGCGACTTCAATTCCTGGAACAGCGCGTACATGTGCTTGAACACCGCGCCGGGGCGGCCGTCGCCGACGGCTTTATCGTCGAGCCGTGTAATTGCCAGCACTTCGCGCGTCGAGGAGCTCAACCAGAGCTCCTGCGCAGAGCGCACTTCCGCCTCGGACACCGCGCGAATCTCGACCGGAATACCGTTGGCGCGCGCAAGGTCGAGCAGGACGTCGTAGGTGATGCCCGGCAGAATCAAATTGCTTTTCGGCGGCGCCAGCAGCACGCCGTTCACGACCGCGAAGATGTTGCTCGCGGCGCCTTCGGTCAGCTCGCCATCGCGCAACAACAACACTTCCATCGCACCTTCATCGACAGCCAGCTGCCGCAGCAATACATTGGGCAGCAACGCGGTTGTTTTCAGATTGCAGCGCAGCCAGCGATTATCGACCGCGCTGATTGCCGCAACGCCTTCGCCGACTAGCTTCGCATCCGGCGTCGATAGTGGACCGCTCATCAGGAATACGGTCTGCACGGTGTTCTTCGGAAACGCGTGGTCGCGTTTGGCGACACCGCGCGTGATTTGCAGATAAACGCTCTGATCCTCGTGCGGGCTGCGCGCGATCAGATCGTCGAAGATTTTCTGCCACTGTTCTCTCGTATGCGGATTCGCCAGCCGGATGCCCTCCAGGCTGTTGTCCAGACGTTGCAGATGCGATTCGAGCCGCAGCGGCTTGCGCGCGTACACCGGCACCACTTCGTAGACACCGTCGCCGAAAATGAAGCCGCGATCGAGCACCGGGATGCGAGCTTCCGACAGCGGCATGTACTCGCCGTTCAGGTAAACCACGCCGTCTTCAGGGGAAATGCTCGGGTCCATCCGGTGCTCCTGTGTGTGGTAGCGATTGGATGCAGCTTACTTAAACCATAGTTGAATGCTGTGCCAGGCGCGCACGAACATATTGGCGATCGCGACCGGCTGCAGCGCGTACACGGGAAACTCGCCGTACGGTTTGTCGGCAAACGTAATTCGCAGCACGCCCACCTGTTGCTGCAGGCTGATAGGCGCAAGCAGCGGCTGCAGCGTTTCCAAATGGGCTTTGAGATTGCCGCTCTGGCCTCTGGGCACCGACACGTAGAAGTCCTCGATGAAGCCGGCCTTGAGCTCATGCTCGCTGCCTTTCCAGACCGGCAGATCGGCGATCGGCGC
This sequence comes from Burkholderiales bacterium, assembly GCA_038240725.1. Classification (GTDB taxonomy): domain Bacteria; phylum Pseudomonadota; class Gammaproteobacteria; order Burkholderiales; family SHXO01; genus SHXO01. The sequence goes on from JBBRGM010000356.1 coordinate 3,017, forward strand.
GTCGCGCGAATACAGCTTTATCGTCTCGTAATACTGAAAACCGTAGTTGAGCAGCTTCTGCGCTTCGATCGCACGCGCGCCTTCCGAATCCGCACCGACAACCACTGCCAGCAGACGGCGTCCCTCGCGCTTGGCCGTGGCGATCAGACAGTATCCCGCGCCCTCAGTGTAGCCCGTCTTGATGCCGTCGACGAACGGGTCGCGGAACAGAAGCTCGTTGCGATTGCGCTGCGTAATGCCGTTGTAAGTGTAATCGCGCAGGGAGTAGATCGGAAAGTACTCGGGGTAGTCGCGGATCACCGCGACGGCCAATCGCGACAAGTCCGACGCGGTGGAATAATGGCGCGCATCGGGCAAACCGGTGGCATTGGCGAAGTGCGTGCTGGTCAATCCCAGATGCGCGGCCTGGTTATTCATTCGCTCAACGAACTCGTTCTCGCTGCCGGCCAGGCTTTCAGCCAGTGCCACCGTCGCGTCGTTGCCCGATTCGACCATCATCCCGCGCAGCAACTCCGTCACCATCACCGGCCTGTTGGGATTGATGAACATGCGCGAACCGGACATTTTGTAGGCTTTCTGCGAAACCGGCACGACCTGCGCGAGCCGCAGCTGCCCTTGCTTGAGGGCGCTGAAGATCACATACGCCGTCATCAACTTGGTGAGCGACGCGGGCTCGATGCGTTCGTCGGCATCGCGCCCGGTAATCACGCGCGCAGTTTGATAGTCGAGCAGAAGCCAAGTTTTGGCGGCAATCGACGGCGCGGCAGGGATGGAACGCTGAATCTGCGCATGCGCCGGCTCGACCGCAAGGACGAACAGGAGCAGCAAGACGAGAAAACGAATAGAGCGGGACATGCGGTACCAAAAACCGCAATTATAGCGGGCGCTCAGCGACGTCGTTCGGCGCATGGCCCGACATCGCGCGGGATTCATAGCGCATCGGAAATCAGGTTCGTCGCTTTCGTCTATTCTTGCTGTTTCCTTTTTCACCGAAGCGCAGACATGAACGAATACCCGAAGACGATCTCGACACGTTGCCTGGTGATCGGCTATCTATTGTTGCCTGTGCTGATTGCCACGAAAGCGATCGCGGCGGACGCCACGATCCAGGTGACCGAAGCATTGGTGCGTGCAACCGTTCCTGGCCAAGCGGTTGCCGGGGTGTACCTGAAACTGCGCAGCGATCAGACCGCGCGCCTGGTCGCAGTAAACAGCCCGCTTGCAAAGAAAGCCGAAATCCATTCGATGAGCAATGCCGGCGGTGTGATGCGCATGCGCCAACTGAAAGCCGTCGACCTGCCCGCAGGCGAAACCCAGACCTTCGAGCCCAACGGCAATCACATCATGCTGTTCGGCATCACGCAGCAGTTGAAGCCGGGCGACAAAGTGCCGCTGACCCTGACGATCGAGAAGAAGGGAAAGAAAGTCCAGGTGCCGGTGGTCGCACAGGTGCGACCGGTAATCGGTGATCAGTGATCTAAATTCGGTGATCCGTAATCAGTGATCGGTGATCAGACGGCGGTGATCAGTGATCAGTAATCGGTGATCAGTGAAAACCAGAGCAGTGGATTGGTCGATCGCGCTCGACGAAGCTGAAGCAATACCGTGCCATCTGCTTAACAGCCGGTGTACCTGATCACCGATCACTGATCACCGATCACTGATGGATTGATCACCGCAGCGGTGATCAATCCATCATTCACCCACTGCCTCAGCAACTGCGCCGCCTGCGGCGCGGCCTGGTCGGGTTCCACCCAATCGCACAGGCCTTCGCACAGCGCAGTGAACGTCGCGCCTTCTTGCGACGCGCGTATCGCCCACGCTTCGAAGTCGCTGAGCGAGCGGAAGCAGACGGTGTAGTCATTGCGCCAGATCAGCCACGGTTGCGGGTTGTCTGCGGCCGTCGGCTCCGGCAGCGGTTCGCCGGCATCGTGCGCTTTGCGAAACGACGGTGCGTTGGTCTGCAGGTCGATGACGTGAGCGCAGGAGTGCAGCGCGAACGCGACGGTCGACCAGGCTTCCGGCGGGAGCTGCGTCAGCTCTTCGAACTGGACCACCGGATCGTCGGGCGCATCGAAGGCTAAGGTCAGCGTCCATTCGAATAGCGCCAGCTCGTGTGCAACCGGTTGTTCGGACCAAGGTGCGGTGTCGCGCAGATAAGCATGCAAGTCCGCGCCGTACCAGCGCACGTTGCG
>JBBRGM010000357.1:0-5207 GCA_038240725.1 Burkholderiales bacterium
AAGGACATGGAAGAGCAGCTCAAAATCGCTGCACTGGATTATCACCGCTTACCTACGCCGGGCAAGATCTCGGTCGCACCGACCAAAGGTCTGATCACGCAGCGCGACCTGGCGCTGGCGTACTCGCCGGGTGTGGCCTACGCCTGCAAGGCAATCGAAGCGGATCCGGCCGAAGCCGCGAATCTGACGTCGCGCGCAAATCTCGTCGGCGTAATCACCAACGGCACAGCGGTGCTCGGTCTAGGCAACATCGGTCCGCTCGCGAGCAAGCCGGTGATGGAAGGCAAAGGCTGCCTGTTCAAGAAATTCGCCGGCATCGATGTGTTCGACATCGAGCTCAATGAGCGCGACCCGGACAAGCTCGTCGACATCATCGCTGCGCTCGAACCGACGCTGGGCGGGATCAATCTGGAAGACATCAAAGCGCCCGAGTGCTTCTACATCGAACGCAAGCTGCGCGAGCGCTTGAGCATCCCGGTGTTTCATGACGATCAGCACGGCACCGCAATCATCGTCGGGGCCGCGATCATCAACGGCTTAAAAATCGTCGGCAAAAAAATTGAGCACGTGCGACTGGTGTGTTCCGGCGCCGGGGCGTCTGCAATTGCGTGTCTGGATCTGCTGGTGCGGCTCGGCCTCAAGCCCGAAAACATCATCGTGTGCGACAGCAAAGGCGTGATCTATCCGGGCCGCGAGCCCGACATGGAACCCAACAAAGCACGCTACGCCCGCGCCATCGCCGCACGATCGCTGGTCGACGCGCTACCCGGTGCGGATATCTTTCTCGGACTGTCCTCCGCCGGCGTGCTGAAATCTGAAGCTATCGTACCGATGGCAGACAATCCGCTGATTCTCGCTCTTGCGAATCCCAACCCCGAGATCAACCCCGCCGACGTAAAGTCGGTGCGGCCGGACGCGATCATTGCCACTGGACGCTCCGACTATCCGAATCAAGTGAACAACGTGTTGTGCTTCCCGTTCATCTTTCGCGGTGCGTTGGACGTCGGCGCGACCCGCATCACCGATGAGATGAAGCTCGCATGCGTCGGCGCAATCGCCCAGCTCGCGGAAGCCGAGCAATCCGACGTCGTCGCGGTTGCCTACGATGGTGCAGAGCTGAGCTTCGGGCCTGAATACATCATCCCCAAACCGTTCGACCCGCGCCTCATCATCAAGATCGCGCCCGCCGTCGCCAAAGCGGCGATGGACAGTGGCGTCGCGACACGGCCCATCGCGGACTTCGACGCGTACGAGCAGCAGCTTCGCCAGTTCGTGCACCGCTCCGGCTTGATCATGAAGCCGGTGTTCGCATTGGCACGCCAGCAGCCGCGCCGCGTGATCTATGCCGAAGGTGAGGACGAGCGCGTTCTGCGCGCCGTGCAGATCGTCGTCGACGAAAAACTAGCGCTGCCGATTCTCATCGGCCGGCCGGACGTAGTGGAAATGCGCATCAAGAAATTCGGATTGCGCATCCAGCCCGGCCGCGATTTCGAGATCGTCAATCCGGAAAGCGACTCGCGCTATCGCGACGTGTGGCAAGAATATCATCGCATCATGCGGCGCAAAGGCGTGTCGCCCGACGATGCCAAAGTGCATGTGCGCCAATCGACGACTTTGATCGGCGCGATGCTGCTGCAGCGAAACGAAGGCGACGCGATGTTGTGCGGTACTTTCGGGCGCCATAAAGATCACCTGCGCCACGTCGCCAACATTATCGGTTTGCAGCGCGGCGCGACGATCTTTGCGGCGATGAACGCGCTCATCATGCCCAACCGCGTCTTGTTCATCTGCGATACATACGTCAATGAGGATCCAACGGCAGAACAGCTGGCTGAGATTACGGTGATGGCGGCGACCGAGGTGCGGCGCTTCGGCCTCGTGCCGAAAGTGGCTTTGCTGTCGCATTCGAATTTCGGTACCGACGATTCGCCGTCGGCGTTGAAGATGAGTCAGGCGCTGGAGCTGATCGAAAAACGCGCGCCGGATCTGGAAGTCGAAGGTGAGATGCACGGCGATGCGGCCTTGTCCGAAGAAATCCGCAATCGCGTCTATCCTGATTCGCGGCTGACCGGCGAGGCCAATCTGCTGATCATGCCGAACCTGGACGCAGCGAACATCTCGTTCAATCTACTCAAGCTGAGCGGGGGCGAAGGCGTCACCATCGGCCCGATCCTGCTCGGCGCTGCAAAACCTGTGCACATCATGACGCCGACTGCGACGGTGCGCCGTGTCGTGAACATGAGCGCGCTTGCAGTGGTCGACGCGAACGCGCATCGATAGCTCTCGATAGTCCGAGATCTCTTTCGCCAACGGATTGTCGCGGCATTCGCCGCGTCAATCCGCGCATCGCATTTGCGGCAGACAACTGCGCAATCTGGGTACGCGTTCTTGCGATCCCGGCAAACTCCTGCGTTTTCCCCTCAAGACGGTCGCACTCGCGGTCGTTAGTAGCGAATCCAACTGCGACTCGTCTGCAGTCATTTCTTGCCGGTTCCTTACCAGGAGAAGCTAATGCGTTTAGCCTGCGCGCTCGTCGTGACTGTCGTGTTCGCGCTCAATGGTTGTTCGATGGCCAAACTCTCGCAGCAACAAGCCGCGCCGCTCGCGTACAAGGCCTTCGGTGGCGATACGCTGTTTTATTGGGTCGAGAGTCCGGGCAACCCGATATCGACGGTGTTGGCGAGTGCGGCATTGTCTTCGGAAGTGCCGCTCGTGCAAGGTCTGACACGTATCGTGCGGTCGGCATCGAGCCAGCCGGTGCGCGTGTCGGTATCCGGAACTGATAGCGCGTTTACCGCGAATGTCATTGGCGCCGCGCTCGGCTCGATAACCAATGAGCTTCCCGGACTTCAGCTAGCCTTCATCGGCAACACAGGACAGGAAGCTTCGGTTCGCCATGCTGTCGAGGCGAAGCGAGGGAAATTTGTATTCGTCGAACAGCCCTAATACCGCGATGTGCCGCATGCGTGACGCGAGCAGTACAAATTACTCCGGCGGCGTATAACGCACCACTTCCTGATCGATCGCACCGAAGATCGAGTGACCGTCTGCTGCAAACATTTCGAGTCGGACGCGATCGCCGAACCGCAGAAATGGCGTCACCGCCTTGCCGTGTGCGATCGTTTCCAGCATGCGCGTCTCAGCCAGACACACCGAGCCGCGCGAGCGATCGACGTTGGAGATCGTGCCTGATCCGACGATCGTTCCGGCTTTGAGCTGACGGGTACGAGCAGCATGCGCAATCAGCTGCGGGAAATCGAATGTCATGTCATCGCCGGCGTTCGGATGACCGAACGGCTGACCGTTGATGTGTGCGGTCAACGCCAGTTTTACTTTGTGGCCGTCCCAGGCGTCGCCCAGCTCGTCCGGCGTGACCGCCACCGGTGAGAACGCAGTCGCCGGCTTGCTGTGCATGAAGCCGAAGCCTTTGGCGAGCTCACCGGGAATCAGATTGCGCAAGCTGACATCGTTGGCCAGCATGATGAGTTTGATGTGCTTGGAAACGGCATTCGCCGGTGTTGCCATCTGCACGTCGTCGATCACCACCGCAACTTCGCCTTCGAGATCGATACCCCAGTCTTCGCTCTCGGCGAGGATCGGATCGCACGCCGCGCACAAGCTGTCGGAGCCGCCCTGATACATGAGCGGATCGGTCCAGAACGATGGCGGCATCTCTACGCCGCGCGCTCGGCGCACGAGCTCGACGTGATTGACATAGGCTGAGCCGTCGACCCATTGATATGCGCGCGGGAGCGGCGCGGCGCAGCGCATTGGGTCGAACCGAAACGCGTCGACGGCCTTGCCGCGATTGAGTACGTCATAGAGCGCACGCAGCTTCGCGGACTTGCGCGCCCAGTCATCCAGCGCATTCTGTAGGCTCGGTGCGATTTCGGATGCCGCGATGCCGCGCTTGAGATCGCGGCTCACAACGATCAGTTTTCCGTCGCGTCCTCCGGTTCGCAAGGTGGCCAGCTTCATCGACGTCTATCGCTCCTCGATTCTGCGATCGTCAACATGCATGTCGTCGATATCCCGGTCAACGTTCGTCGAAGCTTATTGTAATCCGCTCGGTCAGCGGTCGCGCCTGGCAGGTAAGTATGAAGCCCGCGTCGAGGTCGCGCCGCTCCAGACTAAAGTTCTTCTGCATGCGCACCCGCCCGTCGAGCAATTTCGCGCGACACGTGCAGCACATGCCGCCTTTGCATGAATAGGGCAGCTCGAGGCCCGCGGCAAGTGCTGCCTCCAGCAGCGAACGATCGGCACTGCGAAAAGCGACTTCGCGGCGCACACCGTCACTGATGATTGTGATGCTCGCATCCGATACTTTTCGCGGTGCCGGGTTTGGGCCGAATGCAGCGATGGGGACCCCGAAGCGCTCGACGTGCAGACGTTCTGGTGGCATCCCGCATTCGAGCAGCGCCGCGCAGACGTCATCGATCATACCTTCCGGGCCGCACACGAAGGCCTCGTCGATCGTCGGCACGGGGACGATCGTCGACGTGAACGCAATGATTTTCGCGCCATCCAGGCGGCCATTGAACAAAGCCACATCTTGCTGCTCGCGACTGAACAAATTGTAGAGCGCGAAGCGCGTCATATAGCGATCCTTCAGGTCCTGCAATTCTTCTTGAAACATCGTGGTCGCGTGCTGGCGATTCGCGTAGACCAGCGTGAAGCGGCTGCTGGGTTCGCGCCTGAGCGTCGTGCGGATCAGCGACACCACCGGCGTGATGCCGCTGCCTGCGACGAAGGCTGCGTAATGTTTGCTGTGCGAAGGATCGAGGGGCGTATAGAAGCGGCCCTCGGGTGTGAGGACCTCGATAACGTCGCCGGCAACAAGCTCGCGGTGCACGTGATCGGAGAATCGCCCGCCGGCAAGTTTCCGGATACCCACTCGCAGGTGTCCGTCGTCGACACCCGAGCAGATAGAATACGCGCGACGCAGCTCCTCGCCGCCGATGCACAGCTTCAACGTAATGTGCTGGCCTTGCGTAAATGCATATGCGTCGGCGAGCTCCGGCGGCACGTCAAACCAGACGTTGATCGCGTCGAGCGCTTCGCGCTTCACTTGCGCGACGCGCAACGTATGGAAGCGGGGGGCGGCCATCAGACTATTCCTGTGAAAATAGCCGAGGCAAATGCGCTACCAGGTGCCGCTCGGATACGTCCGCTGCAAATGCTGCAGGTCGGCAAGCAGCGGCGCCATA
>JBBRGM010000358.1:0-5199 GCA_038240725.1 Burkholderiales bacterium
TTTTTGCGGATTGGTTTCCGCACCCAGCCGCGCGAACACGACGCGATAGTCCTCTTTCTGGATCGAGCTCAGTTCACGCTGCCAGATGTCGATGCCCAGCGCGGCGACGATGTCGGCTTTGTCTGCCAGCCGATAGCGAAGTTGGCCTTCTTGCGTCGTACCGGCGTAGCGAGACTTGCCCGTCGCCGATACGCTGGGAGAGAACAGATACGCACCGTCGTAGTCGACTTCGCCGACATAGAACCTGCCGCGATACGCAAACAGAATTCCACTCCGGCGCGGTTGCGTATAGCCGAGCGTGAAAACGCCGAGCGGCCCGTGTTCCTTCACCTTAATCGGCTGCGTGTCTTCGACCAGGCGGAAGTACTCGATGCCGGCGCCGGCATAGAACTGCGCATGCGCGTCCAGCGCGGCGAGGCCGATAAGCGCAACGAACAACGTGCGGATGTAGCTACGCATGAAAGCTCCTACGTTGGGCTGCGGCGAAGGACAGAGGAACGCAAATCGAGGGCGCTACCGGTGCACGCCATCGCGAGCAATACATCGCAATTGACGAGCAAACGTAATCTAGTCGTTGTGTGACGCGTCGGCCGCGCCGCTGTCGTAGCGAAGCGGCAGGCTGACGCGGAACGTGCTGCCTTTGCCCGGCGCCGTTTCCAGTTCCAGACTGGCGTCGAGCAGCTCGCACACGCGCTTGACGATGGCGAGTCCAATGCCTTCGCCCGCACGCTGATGACGATGGCCGGATTGTGCGTTCAACGTCGATGCCCGCTTGATGCGCTGTTCAGGCACGGTCGCCTGTTCGCTGGTGTGTTCAACGCTCTGCGCCTCGTCGGTTGCTTGCTTCAGCGCTTGCGCGATCGGCGGTACCGGCCCGTCCGAGAAGCCCGGCCCGGTGTCTTGCACGCATAACACCCAACGCTCAGCGCCGGGCACATCGCGCACTGACCAGCTCACCGTCACGCCGCCTTGCTTGGTGTATTGCAACGCGTTGAGTATCAGGTTCTGCGCAATACGCCGAAGTTTCACGGCGTCGCCCGATACCGGCAAACTTGCCGGACCATCGCTGTGTAGAAAAAGACCGCGTTCCAGCGCCAGCGGATGCGTGTTGGAGCAGAGATCGCGCAACAACTCCGCTGCATCGAACGGCGCCACGGTGAGCTGTTCCTGACCGGCTTCCAGGCGGGCCAGATCCATCAGCCCGTTAAGCAGTGCGTGCAGCGAATCGACCCCGGATTTGAGCAAGGTCATCATACGGTCGCGACTACCGCCTGAGTCGCTTACTCGGCCGAGCAGCTCAGTCGCGTTTTTCACGACGCCGAGATTGCCGCGCAGATCGTGCGCCGCTTCTCGCCACGCTTGTGCGCGCTGCTGCTCCATCTCGGTCAGCCGGCGCATTGCGCTTTCCAAACCTTCGACTCGGCCGATGGCTTCGGTTTGGGTGAGCTTGGCGTACTGCTGCGCGCTCTCGCTGACGCCTTCGCTCGCAAGCTCGGTCAACAGCACTCTTGCTCGCGACATGGCAGATAGCGGCATCTCCGGGTGAATAGCCGCGTCCAGCTCCAGCTCATTGACCAGGCACAAATGCAAGTGACTCCAGTCGCGCATCACGTCCATCAGTTTATAGCCCTGCTGCCAACGCACCAGGCCGTGCTGGACGGAGGTCTTGCACTGCTCGGCTTTCGCGGCACGCTGGCCTTGTACGTCGCGTGCGCGCAGCTTGGCGGCGAAAGCGTCCAGCACTTCCGGGATGTGATCGTAGAATTGCGCGCGCGGCAAAGTGGCGGCCGCTTTCAGCCGTTCGTCCCCCTTCACCGCGCGACGCCAGGTCTGCAGAATAGTCTTGCGCCGCTCATCCAGACGCGCCGCGAGCCCCGTCAACTGTTCGTAGATTTCGGGCGTGACTATAGCCAATTGCACTCCCTAAATTTCGACAACAAGCGGTGTGCAGAGCGCGCTACCCAAAGACTGCCGAGCGTAGACGCTCAACACGGTGGGACGCGTTGCGATTAGCGCATGAAGCGCTTGGCCGAATCTTACTAAATATCCGGCAAGAGAGGCGGCGAGCGCCGCTGGATGTGCGATCGCCGCGCTGACTAGCGGTTGGCGCCCGGTTTGGCGGAGGTGCCGGAGCTATCCGCCGGCTTGGCTTTGGCGGCGTCCGACTTTGCCGGCTGCGAAGTCGCGCTGCTCGAGCTCGATTGACCGCTGCCCTGATTATTGTCGCCCGCCTGGCCCGACTTGGTGGTGGTCGGCGTGACGCCGTCGCCGGTATGACCGCCCGGGTCGGGCCCCATCGCGAGGCGCATCGGTGCGTCGATTCCCACAATGTTGCCGAAAGGAACGGCGGTTGCAGTATCTGGATTCTGGGCGAGCGCCATGGGATCTTGAACGAGCGCCATGGCCAGCGCCGGCGTGCAGAGTGCAACCACTACGAGTGACTTGAGCATAAATTCCTCCAGCGACGATCGATATCGAACAATTTGACTGAGCGTGCGAGGCGCCTTGCCAGCCTGAAGTGAGCGGGCAAGCTCGTGTGAAGATATAGAGTCTCCCGGGCCGATATCGTTCGAGGCGACCAGGATTACAACGACCGAATCCGTTAAAGCTGTACGGTACGGATCGACGGGGAAGATCGATAGATGGTCATTGCGATCGCCGTGTGTCGCGAGTTTCGAGCGTGGCTGCGGCGTTGCTGATTCGACACGCGCACTCGCAGATGTCTATCATCCTGCGCTGTTGAATCCCGCAGCACTTATCCCGGTTAATTACCTGATCGAGCGAGCCGTTGCGTGCTTTGCTGCAGAGAAAAGGAGAACCGTAATGGAAGAACGCTTGAACCGCGCGGTGCTGTTCGAAGAGCGCCAGGCGGACAATGGCGCGCGCATCGGCGTCGCCCGGCTGAACGCGGAGAAGACGTTGAACGCGCTGTCGCTCGACATGATCGACCTATTGAGCGAACGGCTATCTGCGTGGGCGGCCGATCCGCAAGTCGTGATGGTGCTGCTCGAGGCGTCCGGCGAAAGAGCGTTTTGCGCGGGCGGCGATCTGCAGCAGCTCTACAAGTCGATGCTTGCCCATCACGCATCGGCCCAGCGCGAGGACGCGGCAGCCAACGAATACGCACTGGCCATGTTCTCTCGCGAGTATCGCTTGGACTATTTGCTACACACCTATCCGAAACCGATTCTCTGCTGGGGCGATGGCATCGTGATGGGCGGTGGGCTCGGCTTGATGGCCGGCGCAAGTCATCGCGTCGTCACTGATCGGTCGAAAGTCGCGATGCCTGAAATCAATATCGGCCTGTACCCCGACGTCGGCGGCAGCTGGCTGCTCAGTCGCATGCCGGGTGAAGTCGGCTTGTTTCTCGCATTGACCGCCGCGCCGATGGCGGCGTCCGATGCGATCTTCACCGGCGTCGCGGACTACCAGATCCCGCAGTCGGAAAAGGAGCGCGTCGTCGAGACGTTGCTGCGTCAGCCGTGGCAAACCGGATCGCGCGAAGAAAACGATCGTTACCTCTCCGACGTGCTGCGCAGCGTCTCGATTGCGGCGGAGGAAACGCCGGGGCCGGTGCAGCGCCATTTCGATTTCATCAATGCGCTGTGCCAACGCGGCAGCCTGGTCGAGATCATCACCGCCATCACCGAGCTCACCGATGTCACCGAAGTAACCGGGGACGATGCATGGCTGACACGCGCCGCGGCTACATTGGCAGCAGGGTCGCCGAGCTCCGCCGCGTTAGGACATGCACTGCAAGTGCGAGCGCGACGTATGTCGCTGGCCGACGTGTTTCGCATGGAGCTCGTCGCATCGATGCGCTGCGCTGCGCGTCCGGATTTCGCCGAGGGCGTCCGTGCGCTGATCATCGATAAAGATCGCCATCCGCATTGGCAGCCGGCGACGCATACTGAGATTACGCAGGAATGGATCGACGGTTACTTCGAATCGCCATGGCGCATCGATGACCATCCGCTCGCCGATCTCGGCGCCGGCGAAGCTGCCGACACGAGGAGGAATCAGAGATGAGCCACATTGCTTTCATCGGACTCGGCAACATGGGCGCGCCGATGGCGCTCAACTTGTTGCAGGCCGGCCACTCGGTGGCGGTGTTCGATTTGGTAAAGCCGGCGATCGACAAGCTCGCGCAGGCCGGTGCAAAGCCGACGCTTTCTGCCGAAGCATGCGTCGAGAATGCTGAAGTCGTCATCTCGATGTTGCCCGCGAGCAGCCACGTGGAAGCGCTGTATCTCGGCGAGAACGGTTTGTTGCAACGGATCGCGAGCGGCACGCTGGTGATCGACTGCAGCACCATCGCGCCGCAGACGGCGAAAACCGTCGCCGGAGCTGCCGCCGCGCTTGGCCTCGCGATGCTGGACGCGCCGGTCTCAGGCGGCACGGCGGGCGCATTAGCAGGAACGCTCACGTTCATCGTCGGTGGCGACGCTGCGACGCTCGAGCGTGCGCGTCCGCTGCTTTCCGCGATGGGCAAAAACATCTTCCATGCGGGCGGCAGCGGCGCTGGGCAGACCGCCAAGATCTGCAACAACATGCTGCTCGGCATCCAGATGATCGGCACCGCCGAAGCGCTCGCGCTCGGCGTCGCCAACGGCCTCGATCCGAAAGTGCTGTCCGACATCATCGGCAAAAGCTCCGGGCGCAATTGGGCGCTCGACAACTACAACCCGTATCCCGGCGTGATGGAAAACGTACCGGCCGCGCGCGGCTACAGCGGCGGCTTCGGCGTGGATCTGATGCTGAAAGATCTCGGTCTCGCAACCGAAGCCGCGCTGGCGACGCGCTCGTCCGTTCCACTAGGCGAGCTCACGCGAAACTTATATTCGCTGCACAGCGCGTCCGGCGCCGGCACACTGGATTTCTCCAGCATTCTGCAATTGCTGCGACCCGATCCGCCCAACTGATCGCCTTCTGTACGGTCGATAGTCCGAGCCGCATTCGCTTTCGCGGTAGTACGCAGTTGAACTTAACCGATCACCGATCACTGATCACTGGTTTTAGTCACCGATCACCCGATCACTGATCACCGATCACCGCCGTCAAAAACTCGCGCTCACTGTAAATCTGAACTGCCGCGGCTCGACCGGATGGAAGTGAATGTCATCTACGCCGCTGGTGCCGTCGCTGCAAGTCGAGCCGGCCGGATCGGATCGCAGTCGCGAGCAATAGTAGTAGTCGATG
>JBBRGM010000359.1:0-5187 GCA_038240725.1 Burkholderiales bacterium
TTTGAATTCCCATGGCTCAACCGCCATTCGCACGCCTTTTTGTTTCAGCTCCGCGCAGAAAGCACGCAGGTCGCCGCGATAAGTGAAGCCAAAGTGATCGGTACCCCACCCATCGTGACTCGAGTAGCCGTCGAAATGCTGTATGGGCCGCGTTGGTGCGGGATGTTCCCCCGGTCGCTTACCCCGGATTACGATCGTCATGCCGCCGACGCGAACATCGAGCTGCGGCGCACCGCGCAGATTTTCTTGCACCGCGCTGACCTCGCCCCCGAACATCTCACGATACCAGTCCGCCGCAGCTCTCGGATCGCCGCTGATCAAGTGGATGTGGTCGAATGCCATCGCCTCGTTCATACGCCTCCTCAGTCGTCAGTTTTTTTCGGCAGAACGATAGTATCTGCCTCAGGCGGCTGCTGCACGAGCGCGTGCGATAATCTCGCCTGCATCGTCCTATCAGGTCATCAACTAAAGCAGCTAGAATGCAAGGCGGTTCTGGCGGATTCCCGTTGTCGCTGGAAGAAGAAACTCGTGAGAAACCCGGATACGATTTATCTACGGGTAGAAAACTAACAGCGACGCGGCGAACAATAGAGGCCGGCATGAAGAACTGTATCGACATCCTGCTGATTGAAGACGATGTGCACGACCTGGAGCTTGCCGTGCGCGGCCTCGAGCGCTATCACTTGTCGAACCGCGTCAACATCGTTCGGGATGGCGAACAAGCGCTCGACTTCATCTTCGCCACCGGGCCTTATGAATACCGCACCGCCGGCGGCGACCTCGGATTGATATTGCTCGATTTGCATCTGCCCAGAATAAGCGGCCTCGAAGTGTTGCAAGCGGTAAAGGCCGACTCGCGCACCAGTAACATTCCGGTTGTCGTATTGACGAGCTCCAGCGAAGGACCCGACATCGTAGAGAGCTATCGGCTGGGCGCAAGGGGATACATGCTGAAGCCGGTCGACTTCCACAAGCTGGTCGAAACCGTGCGCCAGCTCGGATTTCACTGGTCGCTGATGGAGCATGCACCGACGTAACAGCTCGCCGCGCACGCGGTCGTGCAGATGAGATGCCGGTTAGACGTTATCGCAGCGTCTCAGCGGTTTCGATTCGCACGATGACAGCGCGCACGGGCGCGCAGACATCACAGCAAACTGAGCAGCGCTCCTCCGACAGCGCTCATGCCGACGATCCACAACGGCGAGAGTCGCCAGACCGCCAGCATCGCGAACGCAAGCAGCGCGAGCGCGAAGTCCGCCCGAGAATGGACGGCGCTGACGAAAATCGGATCGTACAACGCGGCGAGCAGAATACCGACGACTGCCGCGTTGACGCCATTCATAGCCGCCCGGATCGCAGGCCGTTTGCGCCACTCGTCCCAATAGGGCAGCGCGCCCAGCACCAGTAGAAACCCCGGCAGAAAGATTGCGATGAGCGCAATGATGCCGCCAATCCAGCCATTCGGAAATTCATGCGAAGCGGCGCCGAGATAAGCAGCGAAGCTGAACAGCGGTCCCGGCAACGCCTGGGCCATTCCATATCCAGCCAGAAAATCGCTTTCTGAGATCCAACCGCGCGGCACGACGACTTCGTGCAGCAGCGGCAGAACCACGTGCCCACCGCCGAATACCAGCGCGCCCGTACGATAGAAGGTATCGATCAGCGTTAGCGCGTGGCTGCCGCTTGCTCGAGCCATGATGGGCAGCGTCACGAGAAGTCCGATGAACAGCACCCACGCAATCCAGGCGTGCCGCCTCGACCTCGACAAATTTTCGGATGAGGACGGCGTTGCATCTGCGGGCAGGAGCCGCCAGCCGAGTACTGCGCTCACGACGATGACGCCGATCTGGCCGACGGCTCCCGGCCACATGAGCAGCAGCAGTGCCGCCGCAACTGCGAACGACCGGCGTATGAGGTCGGGGCAGAGTTGGCGTCCCATGGTCCACACCGCCTGCGCGACGACTGCGACCGCGGCAATCTTTAATCCGTGCAGCCAGCCAGGTTCGCTCGCCCCGTCGATCAATCGCAGGCCGTAGGCACACGCGACCATGATGATCGCGGAGGGTAAAGTGAATCCAACCCACGCGGCGATTCCTCCGAGGAAGCCGCGGCGAGACAGTCCGAGCGCAATTCCAACCTGGCTACTCGCGGGGCCGGGGAGGAATTGGCAAAGCGCGACGAGGTCGGCGTACGCTCGATCGTCGAGCCATTTGCGCCGATCGACGAATTCCGTGCGCAAATAACCGAGGTGTGCGATGGGACCGCCGAATGACGTCGATCCCAGCCGCAGAAAGATGGCGAAAATAGACAGGAGATCGTCTTTAACCAATTGCGGGCGTGCGGAGTCGTGATTCATTGGGCTTCCACCAGACATGTGGCGAGACCGACATCTGTGACGAGCGTTATATTCGAACAAAGGCACGACATCCGGTCTGGCGCAGCAGGTAGCGCGCAGGCGTCCGCAAGATAGGCTGCCAAGATCACGATAGGGCCGGACACTGGCAGACCCTGCAAGAGTCCATTCGTTGTTCGATCGGTTAGAGCTCGGGCTATGCTTCCCAAGCAAGCGTCCCTCTACGATGTTCGTTCATCACAGGCGCCCAGGTTTCCCAACGGCGACCGTGCGGCCTCCAGCTCGAAAAACTATCTGTTGCTACTCGCATGCGAGACGCGCCTGCACTTGAAGGTCAAGCTGACACTACCGCGATCCCGCATGGTGAAGATGCGAGAACCGATGGCCGCGGCCTCGTCTCGACGTGCATGACGTAGATCAGGGTGAAGCGCAATAGCGCGTGCAACCGCAGCACTTCGGCCCAGAGCACGCCTAGTGCGATCAGTATTGCAGTCACAATCCCGGCGACCATGACGCGCTTATTCATTTCGGGTCATGCGCCCGACAGGGATTGCACGTTGTACGCGATGTACATCAGCTCGAAGATTTTCGCTGCTTCCGCCAGCAGTACATCGTCGTCGGCAAACGCGCTTTGCGCGCCTCGCAGCAGCGCTTCCACACCCGCGGCTTCCGCGACGGGGATGCCGCCCACGTCGAGATAGTGGATCAGCGCGGCAACACGGCACAGGCTTGGATCGGCATCGAGAGCGAAGCTCTCGAGCAGTACTTCGAACGTGACTCTACCGCCAACATGCGTGAAGGCGGCGCCGTCGAAATCGAAGCCCAGTGCGCGCTTGGGGCAATCCTTGGGGCTCTCGAGCCAGATGAAGCGAGCGCGCGGATCGATGAAGCGACGGATTAACCACGCGCTCGCGAGGCGGTCCGCCCACGGACGCCGGCGTGTGGCCCAGATGCGGCCGGTGTATTTACTAGCGTCAAGGCGCCGCATCTGTCGCAGCGAAGCATGCGGCTCATCGGGCGATGACACGCGATTGACGGCCTGCGTAAGCTCGTCCAGCGCGCGCCGCGTTTGGTTGCCTGCTTCGCCGGGAAAGAAGTCTTGTGCGGCGATCGCTTCGAAGTCCCGGCGCGCGCGCGTTAGCTGTGCGGTTGCGCCGTTTGTATCTTTAGACGAAAGCGCTTCCCGGAGCTTGCGGATCTGGTCGATGAGCGACCGATAATCAGCGCTGCGGTCGAAGAGACCGCGGAACTCCGCAGCCTGTGTTTCGTCTCGTGCCTCGACCTCTAAAATCTGCGCGCTGCCCGCGGAGCGCACAACGTCTTCTGCCTGCGCCTGCAACTCTTCCATGAACTGCCCGCGATTGGGCAGCAGGTATACGCCATCGCGCAGCACGGCTGCGCCCACAGCCTTAAGTGCACGCCACACGCGCATGCGTGCGGCCGGCTGCTGACCTTGCAGCGTCAGCACGAATAGCAGCCATGCGGCGGTTGGGCGGGGCACGGCGGACAAGTTGGAAACGGCGCTCACTTGACAGTGTAAAGAGTTCTACAGTAGTGTCTTCAATGCTACCAGATCCGTTGCAGTCGTGACACGGTGTGTGTAAGCACAGCCTCAGCTCGCTCCGCCATAACGTCCGATGCGACAGCACCGTCGACAACGCTGCGCGCCGAAGCTGAAGCCTCTGCGGCCATAAGCCTCCAAGATATTACTTCTCCAGCGGGACGGTCGCGGCCACAGAATCCAATGGAGGTCGATATGAAGTCTTCTAGGGAAGCTCTGAACAAGTCTTGCGACGCGCGTTGCGTCAGGTGCGGATGGATGCGAGGCGTCGCGACGAAGCCAAGGTAGGCACCTTGGCGAGGAGCGCAACGATGCAGACGCCGCACCTGACGCAACCCAATAATCTGTCGTCTCTATAGAGGGACCGGGGTGATTTGGGCCGACGGCCGCGTGGGCTCCTCCTCGTGTAGGCGGGCTACACGGCGTCCTCGCCCTCTTGCCCTCGGCCCAAATCACCCCGGTCGCGCACGCAAGACTTGTTCAGAGCTTCCCTAGCATGCTGCGCACGAAATGCTGCATTCGCTACCTCGCCGCGGCCCTGTGCGCGGATCCGGCCTTGGCAGAGACGATCGATTTCGATCGGGATGCGACGGGAGCACCACCGACTGGGTGGATGTGCGGTGCTACCGGCCGCGGCTCACCGCATTGGGCTGTCGAGGCTGATCCTTCAGCGCCAAGCAAGCCGAACACTTTGCAGCAGTCCGGCAAGGCAACCTTCCCCTGGTGCGTTAACAAGAACGTTGCCATCGCAGACGGATTCGTCGAAGTCAAATTCAAGTCGCTGCAAGGACGCGAAGATCAGGCAGGCGGCGTGGTGTGGCGATGGAAAGATACAGACAATTACTACGTGGCGCGTGCCAACGCGCTCGAGAACAACGTGTCGATCTATCACACCACCGGTGGCAACCGGCACACCATCAAGTACGTCGATGCGCCGGTTGCACCCAATCAATGGCACACCTTGCGCGTGGCGTTCGCAGGGAAGCGGGCGAGGGTGATCCTCGACGGCAAGCAATACCTCGACGTGCAAGACACACATCTAGAGGGCGCAGGCGCGGTCGGTGTATGGACCAAAGCGGACAGCGTGACGGCGTTCGACGATTTCGCGTGGGGCGGGAACTGAAGGGCACGAAATGGGCGAAACGCGAGGTCCCAGGATAGGCTGCCCGTCGCGGCTCGCGCGGTCCATCGATGTGGCGTTGCTCAGCATGGTGCTCGTCGTGTGGCCTGCCGCGGCGCAGTTGGTTGCTGCACAAGGCGGTCCGCCGATGCT
>JBBRGM010000360.1:0-5181 GCA_038240725.1 Burkholderiales bacterium
ACTCGTCTCGCTATAAGTGTTGAAGCTGCTTTGCTGGAGCAGCGGACGCGGCGTCTGCGAACTGAACTGGCGCACCAGCGTCGGGTTGAATATCGTCTCGACCTCGATATCGGTGCCGCCGCTCAAGCTGAGCTTCGCATCCCCGAGTGCCAACACCGTGTGCAACGGCAAACTGCGACCGTCGGCCGCGAGGATCGATCGACCCGCTACGATGCCGCCTTGCGCCGAGATCTGCGCATCGCCGCGCCCCACGTAATACACGCCGCCCAGGATGTCGCGACCGCTGGCCACAGTGAGATTGCCGCCGCCTTGCACGACCAGGTTCGTCTCGCCCGGCGCTGCGGACAGCGCGCCGCCGAGGCGACCGTTGGTTGGAATTACGGCCGCGACGTTGTTGATGTCGCGACCTGCGGCGAGACTCACGTCGCCGCCGCCAAGCGCCCCGACACCTTGCCGGAATGCGCTGAAGCGCGGCCACCATGTAGTCTGCGGATTGACGTAATCATAGTCGGCGCCGCTCGCCAATCCACCGGTGCGCCGGTACAGCCAGTCGTTGATCAGTTGCGGCCCCGGTGCACCGATCACATCGCGCTGCGCGACGATAGCGATATCGCCGCCGCCGGTTGGATAATCGGGGACGATGTTGAACACGGTGCGGCCGTTCTCGACTTCCTGCGCGCGCGGCACGACGAAGCCGGCTACGGTCAGACCTGGAACGCCGGCGGTGTAGAACACCGAATCCGCCGCAGCCAATTTTGTATCGCGTCCGGCGGCGATCTCGATGGTGCCCGTGCCGGTGCGCACCAGCTTCGCAGCAGCAAGCGTGAGATCTCCGCTGGAGGTCAACAGTGCGAGCGGTTGCACAGCGCGAACATCCGCCGCACTCAGGTCCGCGCCCGCGATCAGACGATAGGACCACGACGCGCCGGATTGCAGCGCACCCGTACGCAGCGCCGTGCTGAAACCATCGCTCAAGCTGCCATTCAAGTTGAGATTGCCGGTGGCACGCAGCGTGAGCACACCGGGCTCGCCGCCGGGCCGAGTTGTGCTGAATAGATTCCAGTCATCGGTCAACGTGAGATCGCCGGTGCTCTGGATCTCCACGCCCGGCCGTACATGGAATCGTTGCGCGTTCCATCCCAGGCGCGTCCTCATGTTTGCGGAACCGCCCATGAATTCCGCGTTGTCGGTCGCAACTTCGCTGAAGCTCAATGCGTGCGGACCAGCGCTGTTGCCCAGCGTCTGCACGTCGCTGTAGCGTTTGACGCCTTCGGCCACCACCTGAGCCGCGTCGTTAACGGTTGCGCCGAATAGACCGACAGCGATCTCGTTTGCTCCGCTGCGCGGGGCGCGCAGCAGTAACGTTCCGCTGCCGACGTCCACGGCCGAGCCCGACTTCAGTTGCAAGTTACCTTGACTCGTCGAGAGCTCGATCTCACCGCCTGGCGCACTGGCCGCAGTTGCCGTTGCGCTCAGCCTCGCACCCGAATTGAGCGTCAAGCCATTGCCCGCAGCCAACAAAATTTGGCCCGCTTTACTGCCGCTCGCATCGATCGCACCGTCGATGACCAGGTTTCCACCATCGGCTGCGATCGCAACGTTGCGGGCATGCACGGTATCGGTGGCGGTGACGTTGACATCGCCGGTGCGCGCGCGCCATTCCAGGCTTTCGCTAAACCCACCTGCTGCCAGCGCGCGATTGAGCGCCGCGAAGTTGGTCAGGTTCAGCGCGTCGAGCTTTGCCTGCCCGCTCGGCGCATCGCCCAGCGCGGCGCCATGCAAACTTCCCGCAAGCGAAATCGTTCCGTTGATGGCCGAAATGATCAGCGCGCCGCCGCTGGCCCGTTCCTGCGCGCCGGCGACATCGATCGTTGAACCAGCGAGCGCGGTCACGCTACCGTGCGCAGCAGTCAATTGCACGCTGCCACCGCGCGTGTACACCGGCACGCTGCCGACGAGTTGCTGCGCGCCGCCCGCGAAAATGCGCGCGCCCGACGCGAGCGTGACGTTGTCATCGGCGTCGGAACCAGTGGCTGTCAATGCGAGATGCCCGCCTTGCACATCGATCGTGCCGCTGCTGCTGATTCGGCGTGCCGTCAGATTCAGGTGAGCTGCTGCCGAACCCGAAGCACCAGGCATTGCAACGCCGGCAGGTGAAGCAAGCGCGAGCGCCCCGTTGCCGGTATCCAGCGATTGCGTAGACCGCGCAGTCGTCGTGATCCGCGCGGCGCGCAAGGTCGTGTCGGCTTGCGTCGCAAGCTGGCCATCGCCCATGAACACGATGTCGTTGCGAGCATTGGCGGTGACCGACTCGAACCCGCTCAGTGCCTTCGCGCCTGCGCCGATTTCGATCGTGTCGGCGTTGATCTCCACGGCGGCGCGACCTCGTTCGACGGCGCCCGATGTGCGTGCCGATGTGTTTTCAAAACGCACGGTTCCTGCGGTGATCGAAGCGTGACTGCCGGGCGCATCGATGCCGCGGATGCCCGCTGCGTCGATCGTGAGATTGGCGAGGTGGGCCGCACCGGTCATCGGATCTGCAGCGCCGAGGACGCCGTTGACGTAGAAATCCAGCGTGCTGTAACTGCGCAGCGTAAGGGCGGATACCCGTTGCAGCTGCTGCGCGAGCTCGCCCGTGAGCGTGACACCCGCCGTGCCCACCGGCGCCGCGCCGACACTGATCCGCGACGCCGCGAGACTCACCGCCGAGGCGGACAACTGCACGTCCGTCGCAATCGATGTGTCTTGCGTCGCATCGATATCGATCGAGCGGCCGCTGAGAGCGGCGCCCGCACCGATTTCTACGATGCCCCCGTTCGCGGCGCTGTCCGTGCCGTGACGATGGATACCCGAGGAATCGGCGCTCGACACGCGCAACAGCGCGCCGTCGGCAATGTTACCGGACGGGGCTGCGTCGAAACGTATAGATGTGCCCCCACGCGCTGTTCCCGTAGCGGCGATCGCCGCACCTGCCGCAACCGTCACCCGATCGGTCGCAACCAGCAACACCTCCGAGGCGGTGAGCGCTGTAGCGTCGCTATTGCGCACGACGACCTCGCTGGCGCCCGGTGTCACCAGCCAGCCATCGCTGCTGAGCGTGCGCACACCGCCGAGCAGCAAACTCTCGACGGTCATCCGATTCAGCACGGCGGCCTCTATCTGCACCGAACCGTCATCGGCGCCGCGTTGGTTCACCACCGCAATGCGCGGGGCGCTGATGTCGATGCTTGCACCGCGGCCATTTTGAGTTCTAGCGGCGAGGACGCTGCCATCCAATCGCAGCGATCGCGTGACTTGCACGCTGAGTGACCCTGCGTCCGCCGGCAGACTGGCGCCGCTTCCGAAGAACGCGCTTGCCGCGGTCACGAGATATTCCGACTGCTGGCTTGCGTAGCTCCCCGGGCGTACCAGAAAGCCGCTGCTTCGCGTGTCGCCGATTGTGTCCCCGACGATTCCGAAAGCGCGTCGATAGCCGGGTATGATTTGCCCGCCGTCCGCCAGGTGCGCGCTTTGGCTCGGCACCAAATCCGTTTTACCGGCAACCGGCGTGACCAGCCATGCGCCGGCAAGCAATGCGTAGCGAGCCGGCAGCACCGTGTAATAGCCGGCCGCAAGACCGTTCGCGCCGGACAGATAAACCTGATCGCCCGGTTCCATACTCGGCGCTGTGCCCGACGCATATTCCTGATGGTCGTAGGGCGCGAACTTGGCAGCGAAGCCGGGTAGTACGGCGAACGCATTAGGCGCATTGTGAGGATCGAGCAGATCCTTAGAACCGCCGGGGCCGGGCGTGAACTCGTACGCGATGAGATCGCCGCCGCCGGACAAATCTACGGTCGCATGCGGTGCGACGCGGATCGCAGGTGCGCTTAGAGTAACGCGTTTGTCCGGCACACTCGTCAGCAACTTGCGCGTGGATGAGCTCAACGCGTAAACGTAATCATTGCCGCTAAGATCCGTGCGGCCGAACGGCACTTGCTGCCCTTCTCCGGAGACCGACGTGAGACTGCCATCTGCGAGTGTCAGCTGCTCGCTTGCGTTTAGCACCACGGTACCGAACGGTGCTTTGACGACGCCGCGCTGATCGATGCGCGGAGCGGACAACGTGAGACGTCCGCCGGCGGAAAATACCGGCGTGCTGCCCGCTCCCGGGAGCACCGCGATAACGCCCGATGGGTTGTCGCGCACCGCGATTTCGAAGTCCGCAAGCGTGGTCGGATAGATCTGGTTCGCTGTCAGCGCGATGTCGCCCGCACTCACGAGCGAGCCTTTCAGGGCAGCCGGGCCGCCTTCGATGAAGACGCCTTTCAAGCGTATGTCACCGCCGCTGACGAAACGTGCATCGGAGAATCCGCGCAGCACCACATCGCCTTCCAAGTCGATCAGTTGCGCAGTCACTTGCAATTGCGCATCGCCCGCCAACGTGGACTTCGGCGTGAAGCCGCTCGTGCTACCGATCGACACATACGCCGCAGCAATCTGCACGCGCCCGTTCGCCGTTCCGGTGAGTGCAAGCGCATCGATCGTAACGGTACGCCGCGCACTCACCGTCACGGACTCGCTGAAGCGCACCTCATCCGGACTGCGCAGCGCCACTGTGTCGAAACCACCTTGCGCGAGCGCTGCCGCCGATACGAAGCCGCGATGACTGAGCGTGCTGCGTTGAGGATCGAGTGCGTCGGGGTCGACCGTTTGACCGGGGCGCAAACCAGCAGGCACGAACTGGCCGCCTGCGCTCACCGTCAGTATGCTGTCGCCGGTCGGGTAAGAAGCGTTGTTGTTGATTCTCGGGTTGAGCGTGAGAGCGATCGAACCGCCGCGCGCGCTGGCGCCACCCGGATGCGCATTCCACGCGCCATCGAGCAGGAGACCTTCCTGCGCCGCGATCGCAATCTCGCCGGCATCGCCTGCGATCTGCGTGCCGACAAACACGGGCGCAACGCCGCCTGCCTGCGGAATATCCAGCAATCCAGTCGTGCCCGACACGTCGATCAGCGAGCCGGCTTGCGTGACGACGTAGCCGCGTCCTGCACCGATGTGCACGCTGCCGCCTGCCAGCACATCGCCTCGCCGCAGCCCGCGAGCTTCGGTCAGCGCGCGCACATAACCGTTGGCAAGCAGCCTCGCAGATGCAGTGAGCCAGATCGATTGCCCCGGCGCGTAAGCGTCGTCTTGTCCGGC
>JBBRGM010000361.1:0-5172 GCA_038240725.1 Burkholderiales bacterium
CACCGAGATCAAGCGCGTGCATCAAAAGGTGCGGACGACCACGATCTACGTAACGCACGATCAAGTCGAAGCGATGACTCTGGCCGATCGCGTGGTCGTGATGAACGGCGGGTTGATCGAGCAAGTCGGGTCGCCGAACACTTTGTACCATTCGCCCGCGACTAAATTCGTCGCGGGATTTATCGGATCGCCGGCGATGAATCTGATCCCGTGCCAGCTCGAAGATACGGCGAACGGACTGCGTGTGCGGCTGAACGATGCGCTGTCATTCCCGGTGCCTGAGTCGCGCGTCCCACGCTATCGCCCGCATGCGAACAGCCGCACATTACGTTTCGGACTGCGCCCCGAGCATATTCTGGAGAAGCGATCGCAGCTCGAGCCCGATCAACACGCATTTTGCATCGTGCTCGAAGTCACCGAGCCGATGGGCATGGAAACGTTGGTCTACTTCACGGTGAACGGAACAGAGGTCTGCGGTCGCGTCAATCCGAGTGCGGGTGCTCAAGCTGGTATAAGCATGCAGCTCGTCGCCGATCTTGCCCACATGCATTTGATCGACGACTGCGACGGCAATGTGCTCTAGTAACGCTCTTACCACGTCGCGCACGCGGGACTTGTTCAGAGCTTCCCTGAATCGAGAACATCACAACGAACGAGCAAAACGAGAGGAACAGCATGGCGCGTCTGAAAGGCAAGATCGCATGGATCACCGGCGCTGGATCGGGTATCGGCGCTGCGGCGGCAATCGCGCTCGCGCGTGAAGGCGCAACGGTTGTGTTGAACGGAAGGCGCGAGCAGCCGCTGCAGGAAGTCGCTGCCGCAGTGACCTCCGCCGGCGGAACCGCGGTCGTCAAACCGGGCGACGTAACGATCGCTGCCACGTCGACCGACATCGCTGCATCGATCAAGAAACAGTTCGGCCGTCTCGACATTCTGGTGAACAACGCCGGCGTCAACGTCCTGCGCCGTAGCTGGGGCGAGTTGGACGCGAGCAACGCAGATGCGGTAATCGAGGGCAACCTTTCCAGCGCGTTTTATTGCGTGATCGCGGCGCTGCCGATGATGCGTGCACAGGGCGATGGCGTGCTGATCCACACCGCGTCGTGGGCCGGCCGTTTCATCGGGCTGCTCGCCGGTCCGACGTACGTTGCCGCCAAACATGCCGTAGTTGCGATGAGCCACACCATCAACCTCGAAGAGTGCGTCAACGGCATCCGCTCATCGGTGGTTTGCCCCGGCGAAGTCGCGACGCCGATTCTAGATAAGCGGCCGGTTCCGATAAGTCAGGAAGACCGTGCGAAGATGCTCCAGCCCGACGACATGGCCGATCTCATCGTCTACGTTGCGACCTTGCCGAAGCACGTTTGCATCAACGAGGTGTTGATCAGCCCGACCTGGAATCGCGGCTATGTCGGAGCGCGGTCGCTGTAAATGACGGGTCGGATTGCGGTGCGCTAGCGGCAACGGCAATACTGGCGACTACTTTCTTATCGGGGCGAAGACAGTTCTTGCGGGTACGCCGCACACGCAAATTTCGCGTGCAGGGTCTTTTTCCAAGTCGCGCTCGATCCAATACGAAGCAGCGTGAGAAGTATTAATCCGAGTAAGAGCGATGGAGCAATAGCCGCTTCGGGAACCGCGATCAACCGCCCCGAAGTCAGGTTGCCGCCCTCTATGCCGTAGTAACCGCTAAAGGCGCTATCCAAGCTGAGCAGTACCGTACCGCCCTGCTCCGTAAGAGTGGCGGAAATCAGAGTAAGGCTTTGGGTGCTACCAGGTGAAGTGAAGCTGCCGAACTCAAACTCGTCAGTTCCCGACCGCGGTTCGAAGCGGCTCGCGATACTGCAGATGTTGTAGTAGGGGGAACCGGTTTCCTGATACAAATCGCAACCGAGATCGGGACCGCTGCTAAAGACCGTTCGCGTGCCTCCGCTAAAGAAGTCGTGCGGGCCGTCACGTATTTCTATATTCCATTGGCCGATCGTGCCGCCGCTGGCATCGTACAAGAACCAACCCGTCGCGGTGGAGCTGTAGCCCAGAGGGTAAGGCATGGAGGGCGGCGCGTGGAGCTCGTAGTTATCCCACTTGATGCCATCCAGAACCCATTTTATTGCCTTGGCGTGTGCAGACGAAAACGGCAGAAGAGCAGAAGCTATGACTAGGCCGAGCGATAACCAAGTGGTTGCCGACTTTGCGCGCATAGAACCTCCTTCCGGGTTTTACCGTATCGGAATTACCGGTTGATTGTTACCGGTGCCTGCTTCTACATTCTGCGGTTTGGCGTCTGAAAGTGTAGTGCAATCAGACGCTCTAGGCGAGCGAGCATTCATGAGCGTGTCACACCCATACGGCGGTGCCCGGCGACGGTGGTCGAGATCGGCAGCGAACCGTGCAAGCGCGTTTTCAAACGCATTGGTGCAAACGCGGTCGGCTCTTCCGTGGCCGCGGATAACGACAGCGCAATTGCATCGCTGGCCGCACTCTGTTGACGACGGATGATCCACCTAGCGCGGATGAATCATTCGGTCTTGCAGTTCTCAGTGCGTACGCCGAACCGTCGGTAGAAAGTACTGGCGGCATCGAGAAAAATCAGCGCGTAACCGGGAGTCGACGGCCGTTCGACTTACCTCGAATTGCAATCAACGCGCACGCCGATGAAAACGCTACTACACTGAAGGCAACAACGCGGACTGGCGGTGAGCGTGGTATTGCGCAGGGCGGTATCGATTCCTATCGAAGGAGGCGAGCATATGCGTATCGCGAAGCTTATTTTCTTTGCCGTTGCAACTGCGCTTTTCGCACAGCCTGCTAGCGCAACGGTGAGCCTATCCGCCGTCTATCTCAGCGGATCCACCTGGCAGCTGGCCTTCCGAGTCACCAATGCTTCCGCGACCAAGAGCATCCGAAACTTGTCCGTCTATGTTTCGTCTAGCTTCTCCTCCATTGCGTTGGGCCCATCGCAGCCCGTCGGTTGGACCGCCCAATCTGACGGGGCGCTATTGCCTGGTTTCACAGGCTTCAGCTTCGAGACCGTCTCCTCAAATCCGGGAATTGTCCCAGGAGGCGAGTTGGGCGGGTTCAGTGTGCGGGTCGACTCCCCCTACATCGGCGCTTCGCAGTTTTCAAGCGGCGTTTTTGCCAAACTCGATCAGGAACTGCTATCTCCGTTGTCCATTCCTGAAGCAGGCTCGCTGTTGTTTATTTGCGCGGGATTGGCTCTATTGGCGCTCTGGAGCGCTGTTGCCCGGCGTGCCGGCACTCACGCTAGCTGTCCGGTCATCGACCGACGCGCTGCTCGGCGGCCTTACCCGTACTGAGCGCCGCGCGCGTTTTCGCATTGAAAGAGCAGTTCTCTAATTTGATGTCTTCGAGGAATTCCCGCACCCCCACCAGCGCTTCTACTTTAGATGGCCGCCGGTGAAGTAGCGGTGCGGCAATCCAGGAAATCACTTTCTTCCAGGCGTCGGAGCGCCGGCCGATTCCGTAGAGATGCGGATACTTGTTGGGCGCGTTCTTCCAGGTGTAGTACGCCCACCCTGAAACGCCCAGGTCGGATCGCTCGAAGATACATCGATTTTTCTCCACGACGGCGTAACTGTCCTGACCGAACTCGCCGTTCCAGAGCGGCAAACCGTGCGCATCGGCAATATTCTTCACGCGCATTATTTTCCCGATCGTGTCTTCACGGGTCAGCGCATCGAACCAGTTGTAGACGTGAAACGTATAAGCTTGGTTTGCATCAAGGCGCGCGGTAAACGAGGAAAAATCCAGCGCAAACGTTTTCCCTTGCACCATCACCATGTGGTTAGCGTCGACCTGTCGAATACCCGCAACGATTCGGGCGTACAGCGCCACAAGGTCCGCAGATCCGGGCTTCGGTTCGTTCAGCAGATCGTATGCGGCAATCCCCGGGCGGTCTCGATACCGATCCGCAATGGCGCGCCACAGAGCGATCGTTCGTTGCTGCTGCTGCGCCGAATCCCACAATGAGACGGCACCGGGATCGGCCGTGAACAAGTCCGACTGCCCGCCTGGTGCCGAGGCCATGCTGAGTACGCCGTACACGCGGTGCTTCTCGAGGCGATCGACTAGACGGTCCAGTACCTCCCAACCCCGCGCCTTGTATTGACCGGGTGCCGCGTCGTCTTCGAGCAGCCGGTAGTTGAACAACACGCGGACCGTGTTGAAACCCTGCGCCGCAACGGCCTCGATATCCGATTCCTGAATAAAGCTATCGTAGAACGCCGCTTCGAACGCGCGGAACGCTTCCGGTCCTACCAGCGTGGCGAGTTGCTTGCGAATATTCGACTCTGCCTGCGCCGGCAGATTGAATACGTTGATGTCGCCCTCCCAGATCCAGGCCTCCCAAAGCAGCCAGCCTCCGAGATTCACGCCTTGCAGTTGCACGGGATGGCCAGCCGCATCGACGATGCGTGTCCGGTCGTCATGCAGGAATCCAAGCGGTGCCAGGGTAGAGATCGCGGGTTCATCAGCGAAAGCGACACGCGCGTTTTGCGAGCCGGCTGGTGCTTGGGACGCCGGCGGGTCTTTCGCGCTCGCCCGCGGATCGGCGCTCGCACACGCAAAAAAAGTGAAGCTCGCAATAGCGACGCACCATCCTGCGCCGATGCGTCGCGCTGGCGACGCGATGGGCGGGGCGCAGGGCAGACGAGGTGGACGAAGGCTCATCTTCGATTCGTTTCTAGTAATGGCGTCGCAAGCGCGGTTGCATGATGTCGAGTGTGTGCACGAACCATAAAGCACATTGCCCTGCGTAGTTCTACCGCGATCTCTGTTTTATCGCGATCTCTGATCAGCGCACCCGTGCGCTGGTACCGAAGCTGCGTGTATTTCTGCCTCAACCACTACACACTCCCGCGCCTCTCCAGTCCGCCCGCGCGCACGCCCAGCAACCGCACCGGCCGTTCGAGCTTCACGCGCGCGAGACACTCGAACGCCGCCTTGCGAATGACCTCCGGCAAATCCGTGCCGACCGGCATCGTCTTGTCGCGCGTCAGCGTTTCGAAATTGGCGAAGCGCAGTTTGATGCCGATCGTGCGCGCCGTATAGCCGTCTTCCTTCAGCTCGTCGGCCACGTCGCGCGACAACTGCGCGAGCACCTTCGCGATTTTCTGCCAGTCCGACGTGTCCTGCTGAAACGTGCGCTCGCGG
>JBBRGM010000362.1:0-5126 GCA_038240725.1 Burkholderiales bacterium
CGCCGCAAAGTCGAAGTGCTGATGAGTGCGCTGCGCGAACAATTCGGCGCCGAAGCAGAATTCGACGATCCCGTCGGCGGCATTTTCTTGTGGGTGAAGCTGCCCAGTACGGTCGATACAACACGACTCACGCAGATCGCGCTGCAAGCCGGCGTCGCGATCAATCCCGGCGTGGAATGGATGACCGATGCCGACATCGGCAAGACGCGTCTGCGCTTGTGCTTTGCGCATCCGAGCGAGCAAGTCCTGCGCGACGGCGTCGCAATGCTCGGCGAGGTATGTCATCGCGAATTCGGCGTGCCGACGCGCAGCGCGAAGGCGCATCGATAGCGAAGCGAGTCTCGACCGCTGCGAGCGTCCATACCCTGTCGGATAGATGCGAGCCGCGGGTCGTAGCGCTATAGTCGCCGCATCCCAGCCGCGGATGGCTCCGCGCGACAAAGAGGAGGCCAGCATGAACCTGCCGATGCATCCGGAAACGCTTGTCGCGCAACAGCGCGAGCAATCGCGCTTCGACACGCACGTCGTGAAGAATCAAGCGGCGCCTGCCGTTCGGTTCAACGCTTTTCTCGGCGATTCGGTGTTGCGCGATGCGATCGCGAGAGAAGCGCCGTGGGCAGCGTCACGTTGCGAAGCACTCGGTGCGCTCGCCGGCGACGAAAGCGTTCAAGACGCGGCGCGACTTGCCAACAAACACATCCCCGAGTTGAAAACGCATGACCGCTTCGGCAACCGCATCGATTGGGTTGAGTTCCATCCGAGCTGGCATGCGTTGATGGAACTTGCTTATGAGCACGAGGTGCACTCGCTGGCGTGGACTGCGAACCAACCGCAATCTCACTATGCGCGCGCCGTGCTGTCGTACCTGTGGAATCAGATCGAGCAAGGCACCGGCTGCCCGACCGGCATGGCGTACGCGGCCCGCGCTGGTTTCATGTCGGAACCGTGCCTGCGGATCTGGGCGGAGAAAATCACCGGCCGCGGGTACGAATTCAATCGCAACGAAGTTGCGCAGAAAGCCAGCGTAGTCGTCGGCTACGCGATGACCGAGAAGCAAGGCGGCTCCGATCTGCGCGAGACGCAGACCACCGCGGCGTACTCGCATACCGATTCGTATCACGGCGCTCCGGCGCACTGGTACGAGCTCACCGGCCACAAGTGGTTTTGCTCCGTGCCGGTCGCAGACGGCTTCTTCACGCTCGCGACGGTTAACGGCGGCGTAACTTGTTTTTCCTCCCGCGGACTTTGCCGGACGGCAGCTACAACCGATTCTTCATTCAGCGCTTGAAAGACAAGTGCGGCAACAAGTCGAATGCATCGAGCGAGATCGAATATTCCGGCTCGCTCGCGATCCGCGTCGGCCAAGAAGGAAAAGGCATTCGCGAAATTCTTTCGCATGCGCACCTCACGCGGCTCGATTTCGCCATCGGCTCGGCCGGGCTCATGCGGCAGGCGCTGACGCTGGCGCTACAACACACGTCGACCCGGCGCGGATTCAAGCTGCCGCTCGCGCAACAACCGATGATGGCAAATGTATTGGCCGATCTCGCCATCGAAGTCGAAGCGGCAACGCTGATGGCGCTGCGCGTGGCAAAAGCCACAGACCACATCGACAGCAATGAACAAGAGAAGCGATTCGCGCGCATCGCGACGCCGATGGCGAAATACTTCAACTGCTCACGCGCACCCGTGATCGCGTACGAAGTGCTGCAATGTCACGGCGGCAACGGCTTCGTCGAAGAAAATCCGATCGCGCGTCTCTATCGCGAAGCACCACTGAATAGCGTGTGGGAAGGCACCGCGAACATGATGTGCATGGACGTGCGGCGCGCCATGCAAAAAGATCGCAGTACCCGCGACGCGTTCTTGACCGAAGTCTCTGCCGTTCGCGGAAGCGATTCGCGCTTCGACGCGTTTCTGGATCAGACGACGCAGCTTATCGATCGAGCATGCGAGGACGAATTCCTGGTCGTGCTGCGACCGAAGCGATGGCGCGCGCGCTGCAAGGGGCCGAGCTGCTGAAGCATGCGCCGAGCGAAGTCTCGGACGCGTTTATCGCTACGCGGTTGTCTGCAACGATGAATGCGTGGGGATCGATGTTCGGGACGGTGGGCGGCGGGATGAGTAAGGCGAGTGCGGATAAGATTGTGGAGCGAGCGCGGGTGGTGAGGTGAGGCAGCCATACAAGCTAGCGTACGAAGTCTCGGCACGTCCACGGATCATTCTCGTAGTCGATGTCAGCCCACCGTTCAAATCTTGAAACGAGCCCGGGAGTTCGCTTTACAAGGTCGCCCACCCGAGATGTTCCAGTCGGCTCGGTGCCTGGTGCCGAGCCCCTGTTTTAGTTGCTTTCCCAGGCTGCGGTTTTTCCCAACAGAATCACCTTGCCGACGTAGAGCGCCGCTTGGGTGCGCGGTTGCGACGCTGCTTTGTGGCGCGTTCCGATTGTTCGGCAAGGCGGCCGGTGACGTACCGATGAAGCACGCTTGCAATCAGAGTCTGATACGGAATGCCCTCTTCGAGCGCCTTGACCTGAATGTCGCTTAGATCACCGGACGACAACCGGATGTTAACGCGCCGATCCTTAATGGCGGTAGCCCGCGCGGCTGCCTTAAACTTCGCGAGCTCACCCTTGGTGGCAACTGACTTGAGCTTGCCCCTTTCGTAGGCGCTGAGAATTACGAGTTCGTAGTCGTCAATGTTAGGCATCTGCTTCACCCAGGTTCAAATAGTCGCGCGTTGCCTTGCGGCTTGGAATGATTGTCTTGAGAAAGAAGTATTCTGATTCTTCAACAATGGGCACCAAGTAAGCGTAGCTATCGTGGGCCATAACGAGGACTCGCTGCCTTGGATACTTTGCCGAGTCACTTAACTATCCGCCGAGCGAAGTGGCAGATGCGTTTATCGCTACGCGGTTGTCTACAACGACGAATGCGTGGGGATCGATGTTCGGCACGGTGGGCGGCGGGATGAGTAAGGTGAGTGCGGATAAGATCGTGGAGCGGGCGCGGGTGGTGGGGTGAGGCTACCTTGTACGCCCAAAACGCCGAACGGCGCCTTGGAGCCTCACGGATGTCGGCGTTGCGTAACGACTTCAGTGGCACCAGTCACTTAGCTAATTTCAGAATAGCTTGCTGCGCGATTTCGTATTTTCCCCGGATGACGATATCAATATCGTCCGAGCGAGCTGTGTCAGACCCCAGTTCGTCCCGCAGTGCTTGGATACGTTCAACGAAAGCCGCACGACATTCCTCAGCAAGACTTTGCTGGCAGTTTGGGTACTTTTTTTGGATTTTCGCTAAGCGTGCAATCGTGCTACTGCTCGCGATGGATACGTTGCGCATTTCGTCTATCAGTTGCTTAATCTGGATATATTCAACCGGGTAATTGCCTTGATCGAATTTGAACGATTCCAAGGCCACTTGACTTCTCTGCTGCTTGTCTTGGACATGTGCATTCACCAATCCTGTGGTGACAGATCCAATGACGACACCAATAATGCCAAATGCAGCACCAACCATAATTTCCCGCGCTTTGCTCGCATCCATAGATCCTCCAAATGCGTGAAATCACGCGTCGTTAGTGAGCTCGTAGAACTCCGTCCGCACAGCAGGTACGGCCGTTCGCGGAGGAAATGGAACACAACAGCGATGCGAGAAACGTCCGAACTTCGGCTAGCGCGCTCGGGTATGCGATGAAACGACCACGACGGTGACAAGCCGCTGCGCGACTGATCACTTCACAACGTACGCGCGCTAGGGCTTCTTGAAGTCACTATTGCCTATTACTTGGCGAGATCGTTCCATTTGACGCTTCGCGACAGAATCAATTGTCTTTGGGTTTGCTTCATACCACTTAAGCAACGCACGATGGGTCTTCGCAACGTTAGCGACGAAGGCAGGTACCGATGGACGTGAGACGAGGTGAACAACGGTCGGACCCGGACCGCTAACGGGATTGCTCCAAACTAATACGTGTTGATCGACTTTCGTAAGTTTAAGGTCACTTTTTGAATTGTCCAGTTCGGCCAGATAAAGTTCTCCGTCAACGACGATGGCAGAAATCACTACGAGCACGTCTGTAGATTCCTCATCGGAAGTGCTCAACAATCGGAAGTGATCATCCGCATGACGCACTCGGACGTTGGTTGCTTTGGCTACCTGCATTAGCGCCCGAAAAGTTTCATCGTTGCTATTGCTGCGTAACGACTGCGTCATACCGTACGCAAAGTTCGTGGGTTCAAACAACGGTAGATGCTCGCGTCGCAAATCCCTCGCTGCACGCACTAACAATGCTCGGCCAATTCGGTTTCCGGCCGTGTATCGAAACAATGCCTCTTTTGTCGCTTCGTAGTTACTGCGAAATAGAACCCAGGGATTCCCCGTCGACTTCTTACACTCGATGTTCACAACGAACATACTGAGATGGTCTGACTCGCCGATGGTATCGAAGAGCTCGGCAGTAACATCGATTTCTCTCGGTTCTCCTGTTTCAGGATCGGCGTAAAAGCTTGATTGCGACACTCCAAATCGCTCCCGCTGGAATGCCGCTGCAACTTCCATCTCCAGGGGGTATCCAGTTTTGATCAACCAATCCCGGACCGCCTTTTCAGTCGGCGTATCCTCCGTTGAAGCTTCGGGTTGCGCAGCGGATGCGCTTCGACGGCCGCTCACCCAAACCTCCACCAGACGACTGCCGCCACCGCCGCAGGTATCGCGACGATCACCAGAAAGATCGGCAACTCCTCGGCGATGGAGTAACCCACGCGGGTCACGCCGATCCACATATTGATCGCGGCGGCAACCAACCAGATCACGATAAAGATTTTCGCGGCCGTCGCCGTCGTCCCCGCACCTGATCCGCCGATCATTCGTCCGCCGAACACGCAGACGCCGAGAAGCACCAGGCCGGCAACTATGATTAGTATTGTGCGCATCGAGTCTCCAGGGCGCCGAGGCTGAACGGATACACCGGCGAAGCGGCTACGCGAATCAGCGCGCCGAGGGCCGAAATACCTCAACTAGAACTACATAACCGTAAATCGATTACGGGGAAAACCGCGTTTCGCCGCGATTAAGCAGCCTTCGGCTGATACTCCGCTACTGAAACCGGCCTTTCGATCGCCA
>JBBRGM010000363.1:0-5115 GCA_038240725.1 Burkholderiales bacterium
AGTCTTCTAACATCCCGGTCTTTCAACATCCCGCCCAATAAAAATGGGCGAGGGTGAAATCCCCCCGCCCAAATGACTGCTCGACTAATCGACGCCAGGCGTCGATTACGCCGGCTGGATTACTGTCCCAGCGAGTACACGATCAACTGACCGGCATCGGTCGGCATGCTGCAGAACGGCTCGCCGAACAACGGGCAGTAGTTGCCTGAAACGTGGCTGCCCCAGCCGGTTACGACTGCAACGTACTGCTTGCCTTTGGCGCTATAGGAAATGACGCCACCGTGATGACCCAGGCCATTGCTCGCGGACCACAGCTTTTCGCCGTTGTCGGCGGACAGTGCGTAGAACGTACCATCAGCACCCGGCACGAACACCAGACCGCCTTTGGTCGTCAGCAAAGAGGCCAGCGGAGGATACTTAAACTCCACTTCCCATTTCGGCTTGCCGGTGATCGGGTCGCGGGCCTGCACGGTACCGAATGCCTGACGGCCTTCCGGATGCGTGGCGGTCCAGCTTGCGCCGAAGTACGCCTGACCGGAGAAGTCAGACGGACGATCCACCTTTTGTACTTCCAAGTCGAAGCACCATTCTTGGCTGATCTTGTAGTACAGGCCGGTGTTCGGGTTGTACGCACCTGTGTTCCAGGAGATCGCGCCATCGATAGCGGGGCAAACGCTCTTGTTCATGCCGAGCTCAGTCTCACGACGGCCAACCAGCTCGCCCGTCTTGGCATTGATGCTCTTGATGAAGTTGTAGGTCTTGCCGATGATGTAGGCGTTTTCAACCTTCAGCTTTTCGTCGCTGGCCGTGCTGAGATCGCGGTTGTAGACGAATATGGGGCCGCCCTTGTTCGGGTGCACCATGTACTTCTTGCCGCCGCGGTCGATCTGCACGAACTCGCCCACTGCGCTGTCGAAGTCCCACTTGTCATGCGGCATTTCTTGGAAGTATGCCTTCAGCTTGCCGCTGTCTGCGTCGATTGCGACGACGGACGAGCTGTACAGGTTGGTACCCGGACGCGGGCCTTCCGTCATCCAGTTCTCGCCGGACCAGTCGAAGTCGGGCGCGGGATTCGCAGTACCCCACCACACGGTATTGGATTCCGCGTCGTATGTACCCGTCATCCAGCCGCCGCTGCCGCCGACCTTCCAGGAATCATTGCCCCAGGAGCTCTTGGAGCGCTCATCGCTGGCGGTGGTGTCGTACTGCCATTCGACTTCACCGGTCTGTGCATTGACGCCGAAGATCGGACCGCAGCAGCCGGACAACTCGCCGCCCCAGGAACCGATTACGACCTTGTCTTTCACGACGATCGGGGCGCCGGTGAAGCCCTTGGCACCTTTTTCAACGGTGACGATCATATTGTCGAAGGCGACTTTGCCGGTCTTCTGATCGAGTGCGATCAGGCGACCGTCGACCGTGCCCATATAAACCTTGCCGTAGCCAAGCGCGATACCGCGGTTATAGGGGTTGAAGAACGTTGTGTTGGCGCGCTCTTCGTCGATCTTTGCTTTGTAGCTCCAGATGAACGCGCCGGTTGCTGCATCGAGCGCCCAGACTTGGCCAGTCGTGCTGGTGTAGTACAACACGCCATCGGCGACCAGCGGGAACGACTGAATGCCGCGCTTGCCGGTGGATGGGCTGTGAATCCAGGACACCTTCAGATTCTTGACGTTGCTCTTGTTGATCTGATCGAGCGCACTGTAATGCCAGCCCTTGTAGGAGCCGTGATACATGAGCCAGTTGTTGGCGTCTTTATCCGCGTTCTGCAGACGATCCCATGTGATGTCTGCAGCGCAGACCTGCGTAGCGAAGCCTAAGACGGCTGCCGCAGACAGCGCCTTTGCAACGCCGGCAAGTTGAGTCTTCCATCGTTTCATAAGTCTCTCCCAAGAGGATGTAGTGGTCGAATCAGGCGGGGCCATGACGGCCATTTCGTTTTCAACCGGAGATTGACCGCGGAGCGTTCTGGTCGTTTGAGTCTAGCTATCCGCTGCGGAAAATCCGAACAAACTCTAGCCTCAGTCACAATCGTTTGCAAGAGTTTAACCTGGCATTCGCGTGAGAAATTCCTTGGCATTTTCATGAACGTATGCACCGAATGGTGGCACCTGACGTTGTGCGGAGCACAATACGCAATTGCATTCGAGCAAGACCAAGGAGCGCTGCATCGTGGCTAATTTACTGACGGTTACCTCGACCATCTCGCTGGACGAAGCGGAGCTTGAAGAGACTTTCGTACGCGCGCCGGGTCCCGGTGGACAAAACGTCAACAAGGTCGCTACCGCAGTGCAATTGCGCTTCCCTCTGGATCGCACCGAGACGTTGCCGGACGAGATCAAGCAGCGTTTGCGTAAGCTTGCCGGCCGGCGCGTCAACTCGGAAGGCTGGCTCACGATCGAGTCGACGCGGTTTCGCAGTCAGGCGCGCAATCGCGAAGATGCGCGCGAAAAATTAGTCGAGCTGGTGCGCGCTGCCGTGCCGCGGCCGACGCCGCGCAAGGCAACCAAACCGACGCGCGCCGCCAAGGAGCGCAGGCTCGAGGCCAAGCGCGGGCGCGCTGAAGTCAAGCACACGCGCTCGCGGCGCGGGATCGATGGCGATTGATTCCTGTGCGATTGCACCGCCGAATCACAGGTGAATTTTCGAACGAAACCCCAGGCGATATCCGAGTGAACATAGCGGCATAACGAAGTCTTGCCGGGTTGTTTCCCAGGCCCAGGTCGTCAGATCCAGCGCTTGTAGCGGAAGTAACACAACATTGCTGCGACGATGCTCAGCATCGAGATGACCGACAGCGCAAATCCCCACGAGCGATGGATGAGCGGCATGAATTCGAAGTTCATCCCGAACACGCCGGTGATAAAAGTCAGCGGCAAGAAGATGCTGGAGAATACCGCGACGATCTTCATCACCGTGTTGGTTCGATTCGACAGGGTCGACAAGTACACGTCCTGCAGACCCGATAGCAGATCGCGGCTGGTTTCGATGCGGTCGCTCACCTGCACGATATGATCGTAGAGGTCGCGAAGGTACGGCGCGGTCGATTCGCGGATCAGATCCGAGTCCAGATTGCGCAAGGTGAATACCACGTCGCGCAACGGCAGAATCGATTTGCGCAGAAAGATGACGGCGCGTTTGACCGCATACAGGTTCTGCATCAGCTCGGCACGCTCGTCCGCGGCGACCTGCTCGTCGAGCTTTTCGATCCGCTCGCTGATCCAGTCGGCAACTACGAAATACTGATCGATCACGACGTCGAGCAGCGCGTAGGCCAGATAATCTGCCGCGCTCCGACGCAATCGTCCGGTCGCATTGCGAATGCGATTGCGCACCGGACCGAACGGATCGCCTGGTTCTTCCTGAATGGATACGACGTATCCCGGCCCTAGAATCAGACTCAGCTGATCGACATGAATCTGATCGGTTGCCTTGTCGATGTCGAGCATCTTGGCGACGAAGTAAACGTAGTCGCCGTAGTCTTCGATCTTCGGGCGGATGTCCGTATTCAGAATATCTTCCAGGGTCAGGGCATGGAATCCCATCACCTTTGCCAGCTGCTCGAGCTTTTTCGTATCCTGCAATCCGTCGACGTTGACCCAGGTCACGCTGTCGGCATGGCGAAACGGTACGCACTGCTCGGGATCGAATACTTCGTGCTCGGTCACGTGATCGGCGGCGTAATCGATCAAGGTCATATGCGGCGCTTGACCGGCCGGTGGCACGACCAGTTTGGATTCGACCGCCGCTGGCTCGGGTTCCGGCGTGTAATCCGGTTCGCGCAGCAGCCGCAGCACTTTGTGTTTTCGTTTCATCGTTTGTCAGGCAGGATTCGGTTGAGGAGGGCCACCAGCTGCGCGCGCTCAGCCGAAGACAGTCCTTGCACGAGCCGCTGCTCATGCCGGGCGACGCGCTGCTTGAGGCGCTTGAGCAACGCGCTGCCCTCCGATGTCAGCCACAGTCCGTTGATGCGGCGGTCGTGCTCTGAGCCTCGGCGCGTTACCAGGCCGCGCGCTTCCAGTTTATCCAGCGCCGGCACCAGGCTCGATCGATCGAGATGCGCGGCGTGCGCTAGCTGGGACTGCTTCAAGCCCGGATTCGCTTCGATGATGACGAGCATGCCGAACAGCCCGGGACTCACATTGAGCTCATCCATGCTGTCCGCGAAGTCCGAGAAAATCGCGCGCTGCGCAAGCCGCATCTGATAGCCGAGCAGGCTCGGCAAAACGCCGAGCGCGACCGCGCCATTCGTTCGTGCTGCATGGGTCGGCTTCGCTACCGCTTGCGTATTAGCGGGTGGGGCGACCGCGGGTGTTTCCGCTGCGAGCGCCGATGATCTCGCGCGCGCAGTGGTCGCACGCGTCCGAACGCTCGAACGCGCACGTGCGGAAGAGCGCGCTGACGGCGGAGTTGCCATGGGTCGTTGTGCTTGGGGGAGTTTGTTTGACATCCAACAATTGGAGCGCCATACTTTGCAGGCAATCGTAGCAGGTTTGTGGCGTTCGGTTTTGCACTGTCGATGCTGATTGCACTGTCGATGCTGATTGCACTGTCGACGCTGGGCCTCGTCGAAGCAGCGCGCCCCCGGTACGAATTTCCGACACGAAACTGCCGATACGAAACTGCGTTCTTCACGAATAGGCGTCGACCCATCGTCATGACCTGGATGATCACAGTCGCAGGCGACCCGCAGACGGTTCCTGCCGAAGATGGCGAGACCGTACTGGACGCGCTGCTACGTCACGGTGTCGGTCTCTCGTACAGCTGCCAGGCGGGCAATTGCGGCTCGTGCAAGTGCGAGCACATCAGCGGTGAGATTCTCGAGCTCGAATATTCCGAGCACGCGTTGCTGCCCGGTGAGCGCGCACGCGGCATTGTTCTGGCCTGTCGCGCGCAGGTCTGGAGCGATGTCGAAGTACGTCGTCTCATAGTCG
This sequence comes from Burkholderiales bacterium, assembly GCA_038240725.1. Lineage (GTDB taxonomy): Bacteria > Pseudomonadota > Gammaproteobacteria > Burkholderiales > SHXO01 > SHXO01. Next base: position 4,935 of record JBBRGM010000363.1, read on the forward strand.
AAGATTTCGTGATGCATCCCTCGCGCGTGATGCGCTGCCGAGTGGCCGAGCTCGATTTTGTCACCCACGATGTGTTGCGCCTGCGGCTTGCCATCGAGTCCGGCGGCCCGTATACGTTTTCCCCCGGCCAGTTCGCCAAGCTGGAATTTCCGTTTGCCGCCGTTACGCCGCGCGACTATTC
>JBBRGM010000364.1:0-5093 GCA_038240725.1 Burkholderiales bacterium
GAGGAGGCGCGCTTCACCCTGCATCTCGCGAAAGATCCGCAGGCCGCGCTGATGCTCGCCAAAGACAACTGGGCCGTACAAAAAGAGCCCGCCGACGCTCGCATTTTGCTGGAGGCCGCACAGGCCGCCAGGGATGCAGCGGTGGTACGCACGCTGCAGAGCTGGCTCGATACGTCCAAGTTGCAGGACGTACAGCTCCAGCGCCTGCTGGACGCCGGATATCTCGGTGGATAAAACACGTTTGGAAGAATCAACGGCCTTGCTCGCAGTGCCGTATGACGGGGGTTGCTCGGATTAGCGGGGAGCGGTTCGAGCAGTCTCATAGTTTGCAAGTGTTGGAACAAAACGCAGCAATATATCCGCTCATTCATTACTGGAGGAAAGTATGAACCGCATAACCCGCTATTTGATCCCCTTGATGGCAGTAAGCTGTCTGTCATGGAGCCTGGGCACACACGCTGCCAGTCATCGCGAGGCGCCGCAGATCGCAAATGATCCGACCGCCGACATCACCGACGTTTATTTCTTCAAGAGCTGGGAAGACCCGAACAAAGTCGTTCTCATCATGAACGTCATCCCGCTGCAGGAGCCGGGCGGCGGTCCAAACTACTTCAACTTCGGCGACGATGTGCTGTATTCGCTGCATGTCGATAAGAACGGCGATGGCAACGCGGACGATCTAGTCTATGAAGTGAAATTCAGCACCGAGCTACGCGGAAATCTTAGCCCGCTCAAACTGCCGCTGGCCTATGTCGCCTTGCCACCGATCACCGCACTCGACGGTGCCGGCTCGGATGGTTTGATCTTGCGTCAAAGCTATACCGTCACCGAAGTGCGCAATGGTCAGCGCACCAACCTCGGCACACATCCGATGTTCGCGGTGCCGTCCAATGTCGGCCCATTGACCATGCCGAACTACGAAGCACTTGCGCAGCAAGGCATCTACAGCCTGAGCAATGGCGGCCGCGTATTCGCGGGGCAGCGCGATGAGACGTTCTACATCGATGTCGGCGCCACGTTCGACTCGGTAAACTTGCGCCGCGCGGTGCCGGTTTTAAGTCCTGCCGAAGACGCCAACGATAACGTCAATCCATTCGGCATCGATCAATTGTCCGGCTACAACGTCAACACGATTGCAATTGAGCTGCCAATCTCGGCAATCTCGAGCAATCCGAAAGCCGTGGTTGGGTTGTACGCCTCGACCAGCCGCCAGAAGTTCTCGGTGCAGACGCAAGCTGGCAAGCCGTCGGGCAGCGGACCGTGGGTGCAGGTAAGCCGCATGGCAAACCCATTAGTCAACGAGTTGATCATCGGCACTGGGCAAAAAGACCTTTGGAACGCCACCGACCCGGCAAATGAAGCCATGTTCCTTGGCTTCTATCTCAACTCACGCCTAGCAACGGCATTGAATCTGCGCTTCAGTGCCGGCATACCGGAAGCCAATCGAACCGACCTGGTGAACGCGCTGCTCAAATATCCAACGCAAGCGCAGACGGGCGGGTGCTCGAAGGCGAGCCCTTGCGCAGAGCTGCTGCGTCTGAATCTCGGCGCCGACACCACCATTCCAAGCCAGCAGAGGCGCTTATCTGTCTTGGCCGGAGATATGGCAGGGTGGCCCAATGGTAGACGGCCGAACGATGATGTGACCGACATCGCCCTTCGTGTCGTCGCAGGCGTGCTGATCAAACCGACGCCTCAAAGTGCAAAGCTCACCTTGGGCGATGGCGTCAATTTCAACATCGGTGCGACTGGAAGCCATCTGACACCCAATGGGATCTACACCCAGTTCCCGTTTCTGCCCACCCCTCACGACGGTCGCAATCGTCGTCACATCGATTGTGGCGAACCCGATGCACATCCGTGCTAGGGCGAGAGGCAGGATCGCTTTAAACGCATAGGCAACGGGCAGGCGATGACCTGCTCGTTTTGCCGGTTTCAATTTCGGAGGATATTTTGTGAAGCGTACAACTTTGTTATTTCTGCTGGCACTATTCGCCAGCAATCTGCAGGCCGCGGTGTTGGTATTCGACACCACGTCCTACACCACATCGGCCCAGGTCGAAGCAGGAGTGAACAGCGATTCGAAATCGGCGAGCAGTCCACCCTCGGCACTCTTCAGCTCCGCTTCGACGAGCGATGGCGCCGCCAACCACGCCACGGCATCCGGTCGTCATAACGGTAGGGGCACACTCGCGACGACGGCGGAGGTGTCCAGTGACGATCTTGCCACTTCGGGGTTTGGGGCTGCCAGTTTTCTAGGTACCTTTGACTCCAGCGCGGGGCGCGTGAACCTGCATATCCACTTCGATACAAACGACGGCGTGCTCGGTTCATCGCTTAGCTCCGAAGGCAAGCTCGAGGTGTCATTGTTTGGAAACAGCGTAGAGCTTTACCACCAACGCTTTGTGGCCGGCGCGACGATCGACCAATCGTTCGATCTGACCTCGGAGACTTTTGGCTCATTGGAGATCACCCTGACCAGCACGGCCACGGCGCTCAATGCGTTGTCACGCAACGTCGCCAACGCACAATTTGCAACTTCATTTGCGCCCGTTCCCGAACCTGCGCCATGGATGCTGGTGGTGGCAGGGATACTGATGCTGGCCGTTATACGAAGGAGAGCAGATCAGATTTGAAACATTGTAGTAGGGCATGCGGTAATTTAGTGCACCGTCACTCGAGAATAGCTGAATGGCAAGGCGCCGATGTCTTCAGTGTTTCTGTCTATAAACGAGCTGGGGCTCGCTGTCGCATGCTCCAATTCAGTGGGTGCCGCCTATGGTCTATCCAGGCGGCACCGTGCTGTGTTATTTCTCCAAGTCGAGAGTGATTATTCATCAGTGGCGGAGTGCGCCAACTGAATAGCACGCGCCGATTGCGGTCGTGCGGTGTCGACGCTTCGGACATGCACATTAAGGTGAGATTTTTCGCTCGGCCTCATCGGCCTATCGCGACAGAACCAAGAATCCCGCGAGGAGATTTTTGTAAGCGACCCATGTGAGAGGAAGGAAAAATCGCGCATGTCGGACGTTTTTTCTTGGTTACTTCCCCGCATTTAACTCGTGAAAAAGCTATCGGCTAGGAAGCGTTCGCACGCCCGATATCAATGACGATGACGTGCAGGCCCTAGCGCTCTGCGCACACATGCGCCGAGTAAATCAAACTTTAGCAGCATCGTGCTGATGGTTAATCCTGACACCGAAGAGTGCGCAGAGGTGTTCTGGACTTGCTGGTTTTGTAACGTGATGATCGAACCCTGCCGCATGAGCCAGGCGTTTGTCATTGTCCTGCCCCCATCCCGTCAAGGCGATCAGAGTTATCGGTGTGCCCCAGGCCTCGTGTCGAATACGCTTAGCGACTTCATAGCCGTCTAGGTCTGGCATGCCGATATCGAGAATGCCGACGTCGGGTCGAAATTGTGACGCGACTTCCAGCGCTTCTGCGCCGCTATGTGCAAGATGGACCTCATGGCCGTATATCTCCATGAGCAATCCCAACGCCTCGGCTCCATCCTGATTGTCGTCGGCTATGAGTACGCGTAGAGATGCTGCAGTAATTGAATCACTACTTCGCTCCTCGAGCCCTTTACGCGTGTCTCTCATAAGAGAGCCGGGAAGCGAGACAATGAACTCACTTCCTTGGCCCACCCCCGCGCTGCGTGCTTCGACGCGCCCGCCATGCAAAGCAACGAGTCCTTTGACAAGCGCAAGACCAATACCGAGGCCCCCTTCCGAGCGATCAATCTCTGACTCTAATTCGGGTAAACATCGTGAACACCTCGGTGATCGCCTCCGGCGCGATGCCGACGCCGTTGTCTCGAACGAAGATGACTAGAGCTTCCGGTTCGCGGCGACAACCTAGCGTGATCAGACCGCTCGCAGGGGTGTATTTGGCAGCGTTGGTCAACAAGTTGCTGACCACCTGAGTTAGTCGTACCGGATCGCCTTCCAACACGAATGACGCATCATCGGGATGCTCCACTCTTAGCGTATGGCGCTTGGCGTCGACCGCCGGCTGCACCGCCTCGATGGCTGCGTCCAGGACGTCTTTAATGTCGACATATTCCTTTTTCAGTATGAAAGACCCGCGCGTAATGCGCGACACATCGAGCAGATCATCCAGTAATGAACTCATGTGGAGAACTTGGCGCGATATGATCGATTGAGCGCGTGCCAATTGGGCTGGCTGGAGGTGTGGCGTCTCCAGCAGACGCGCAGCCGTTCGTATCGGCGCCAACGGATTGCGTAATTCATGGGACAGGGTGGCGAGGAACACGTCCTTGCGCAGATCCGCCTCACGCAGCGTGGTTTCGGCCTGCACGATACTGGTTACGTCGATAAAGGTAATGAGCGCGCCAGTTACCGTGCTGTCCGGTGCGCGGTACGGCAAAATTCGCATGATGTAGTGCATCGACCGGTCCTCGCGAGCAATCCGGCGCTCGAGCGGCTGAATCGTTTCGAGAACACGGGCAACATCCTCCCGCAACCCATCGTAGTGCAAGCGGCTAACAATGTCGCTCAGGGGTCGGCCCTGATCGCTGAGGATTAAGTTGTAGAGCGTTGCGATGGCCGGGGTGAAGCTGCGAATGATGAGATGGCGATCGAGGAAAATAGTGGCGATTTCCGTACTCTCAAACAGATTGCGCAGATCGGCGTTGATTTCATCGAGCTCAACCACTTTCTCGGATAATCGCGCGTTGAGCGTGTTGAGCTCCTCGTTGACCGACTGCAACTCTTCCTTGGAAGTCTCCAATTCCTCGTTGGTCGATTGCATTTCTTCATTGACTGAATGGAGCTCCTCGTTAGCGCTGCGAAGCTCTTCGAGTGCAGTTTGGTGCTCCTCGGTTATGGAGTGCAGTTGTTCCTGCGTGCCAACAAGTACGTGTTGTAACTGTTCCGACTCTTGCACGTTAGAAAAAAGCGCCTTCCATATGCCTTCGACGTGAGATTGGAACGTGTTCGGTTTGCTACTGGAAACATTCGGGGAAGCTATATTGTGCACCGCTGTGCGGCTGGCAAAGCCTGACCCCGGATCATCTGGACTCGCCACGAGTCCTTGGCTATGCGTTGAGTGCATTAGAGCTTCCTTCGCAT
>JBBRGM010000365.1:0-5042 GCA_038240725.1 Burkholderiales bacterium
ATCATCGTCGAAGGACGCGATCAGTGGCTGATGTTCCCAGCGAAACTTTATTGCGGTCAGAGCCTGCTCGACTCGCGTCGCGAATCGATCATCATCGATTACTTCTTCACCGATGAGATCGAGGGCTACATGCAGCACCCGGATTACCTCGCCGGTCGCAACGGTCTGCAGGTGCGCGATGAAATCCGCATGGTGCGTCCCGGTTTCTATCTCGGCCGCGCCTATCTCGGCAAAGCATTTCTGCTCAACTTCACGCTCATCAGTCCGAAGATCGACGAGGCCGAGAGTGACGCGTTCCTCAAAACCGGCCAGATCAAGGAAGACTGCTGGCCGGGAACGCAGAAGCGTGCCGTTCTCACCGCGGCTCAGTGAGTGCGCCGCGTCGCGATGATCGCGCTCGGGCGGACAAGCGATGAAGTTGCCAGGCGCCATTGCAACGCTCGCGCTCATCGTCGCGGCGATCGGTGGCTGGATCGTCGTTGAGCGCGCACCGCACATGCTGCATGCGCCCGCGCACGATGCGCTCGCGCCGAGCGTGGTGACGGCCGCAGCGCGCAGCGAGACCCCGCAACCGCACTGGGCGGTCGATCCGACGCGGCCCGGCGCCGATCTGCCCGCGACGGGCCGTTCGCTGTTCGATTACGTGACCGCAGGCCAACGCGATGGCAAGCCGGTCTACCACATTCCATTTCCGTTCGATGCGCTGGTGCGACGCGTAGAGGCGAAAGCCGGCTGCGCGGGCGAGATCGGCGCATGCACGCGGCAAGTGCTGATTCCCCTGGGCCGCTCGCTGCAGCGGACCGCGGCGTCACCGGATTTCTTTGCGTTTCCGCGCGTCGTCATCGCGGTCGATCGCGAAGGCGCATCGCAGTCCGATAGCGGGATGCTGCTGAAGGATCGCCTGTATCTGGGCTATCAGGAAAAATCCAACATCGTCGAGGTGATCAGCTATAACGAAGCCGCCGGCCGCTTCGAATTCCAGATCGTGAAGGATTACCGTGTGGGCGGCTCGCCCACGGTGGTGTACGCCAGCCGCGAGATGTGCATGGCGTGCCACCAGAACCAGGCGCCGTTGTTCTCACGGCAGCAGTGGGACGAGACCAACGTCAATCCGCAGATTGCCGCGCTGCTCGCTCGCGCACGCCCATCGTTTTATGGTTTTCCGCCTCGTCGCGGTATCCAAGTGCCGAACGCCATCGACGATGCGATTCATCGTGCGAATCTGTTCGGCGTCTATCAGATGTTGTGGCAGGAGGGCTGCGGCGTGCAGGAGCCCGCGGCTACGCGATGTCGTTCGGTCGCATTGACCAGCGCCTTGCAGTACGCGTTGAGCGGACAGCGTGTATTCGACGCGACTGCGCGGGAATTTCAAGACGAAGTGGCAAGGACGCTGCGCGACACTGCGGTCGCGAAGTGGCCGCTCGGTCTTGCAATCCCGAACTCGGAGATTCCGAATCGCGATGCGATGGCGGTGGCGGCGACGTCGTCGGGCCGCGCGATGTCGGAAGTCGCCGCGCGCTTCGAGCCGCTGGCGGCGCGCGCGCCGCTCGACGTCTGGTCTGCCGATGACATGGCGCAACGCTTCGTGATGGGTTTGGCGCAATTCTTTTCTGCCGCAGACGTGCGTGCCATCGACCAGCAGCTTCGCCGGATCGCGGATGCGCGCGACACGGTCTCGCGTGCATTCAACACGCGCTGCACGCTGCAGACTGTCAGCGATGAATTGCGTTTCGATTGCCGCGCAGATCCCGGCCCACGCGGCGCGATGTTGAAGGGCCGCGTCGCGTTGCGCGGCGTGCGCGTCGGCACGGGATCGATCGATTCGCTTGCGGTAGGCGACGGCGCGACGCTGCCGCTGCTCGATATCGGCGACGGTGAGATGCAACGGCAGGCGGGCGCTACGACTCTCACGTTGCACCCGTCGATCGCAGGCGCAAGCGTGCGCCTTGCGGATGGCAACGCCGTCGATCGTATCGAATTGCGCTGGCGGAGCGACGAAACCGCAGACGCGACCATCACGGTGCGCGACGACTTCGCACCGTTGCGCCATGCCGTCGAAACGGTGATCGGCGCGAGTATAGGATCGAAAACGCCGCTCGCTCGCGGGCCGTTGATGGCGGCGATCGGCAACGCGATCGAGCTACCGGTACGCGCAGATTTGTCGGCGAATCCGCATGAACTGCCTGCAGCGGCGCACAATCTGCAACCCCAGTACATCGAAAATGCACCGTCCGAAGTCGCCTTGTTCGAGCAGCCATGCGCCGTTTGCCATCGGACACCGGAGCGCTCGCCGCCGAATTTTCTGCAGGGCGATGCGCAGCAAGTCGCGGCAGCGCTCGATCATTGCGCGCCGCGCATCTTCGTGCGCTTGAGCATGTGGCAGCAAGCGAAGGATAAGCGTGTAAAGACGCCGATGCCGCCGGTGCGCGCCGCGCACGGCGGCATGCCGATCGAGCGCGAGTATCCGCCGAAGGCCGATACGTTGCGGGTGTTGTTGAACGCTGCGTCGAACATGGTGCGGGCGAAGACCGGCGTGGCGCCGTCGCTGCATGAGTTGCTGCGCGATGGCTATGAGAATTTGCCGGCGTGCTTGCCCGCGGGAGCGTGAAAATCGCAGCGGCGCGAGCACTGCTACGTTAGACGTTCGTCCATCACGATTCACTGAAAAGGGAATGCTGTGGCTCATTACTCATCGAGCGAATTCGGTCCACCGCCCGGCTTCTTGAGCTTGCGCAGGCGCTGGGTCCGCATTGCGCTGACGCTGCTGATCGCGCCAACGGTGATCGCGGTGATCCTCGGGATCTATTTGTGGCAGCGCTTCGGCACCGATGTCGCGGTGGCGTACTCCGACATCGATGAGCATTTCAAATACGGCTCGACCGGGGGCGAGCACGAGTCAGGTTTTCCGTATCTTATTTTTCAGGCGATGCCGAAGGTGTGTGCGCAACATCTGCCTGGGCCGGGCTATGCATCGCTCGGCATGATCTACGAAGACGGCCACGACCTGCCGGTCGGCATGTCCAAGCGCAGCTATCAAGGCATCGACCGCACGTTTTTGAATTGCGCGGTCTGTCACACCGGCACGGTGCGCGACACGCCGCAGGCGAAACCCAAGATGTATCTGGGCATGCCGGCGAACACATTCAACATCATGGGATTTCAAAAGTTCTTCTTTGCGTGCGGCAAGGATCCCAAGTTCAGCAAAGAATACGTGGTCCCGGAAATTCGCCACACGCTGCAGGAGCAGGGCAAGGATCTCGATCTGCTCGAACGCTACGTTGTATATCCGGTCGCGATCTGGTTGATGCGCGAACGGTTGCTGATGCTCGCCGGCCGCTTCGACTGGGCCAATCATCAGAACGACTGGGGCCCCGGCCGCGTCGATACGTTCAACGCAGCCAAGGTGCTGTTCAACTTTCCGCTGGACCGAATGAGCGAGCCGGAAAAAAACGGCCCTGCGGATTTTCCGTCGATCTGGAGTCAGGGTCCGCGCAAGGGGATGCAGCTGCACTGGGACGGCAACAACACGATGGTGGAAGAGCGCAATAAGAGCGCGGCGTTCGGCACCGGCACCACACCGCCGACGCTCGATACCAAAGCAGTCGGGCGCATAGAAGACTGGCTGCTGACCAAGGAAGCGCCGAAGTATCCATACGCGATCGACGCGGGACTCGCAGAGCGCGGCGCCACGCTTTACAAAGATCGCTGCGCTGCATGTCATGGCGTCGGCCCGCGCGACTTTGCCGGCGAGTACGTTGGCAAAGTCACGCCGATCGAAGACATCGGCACCGATCGCCGCCGCCTCGATTCGTATACCTACGAGCTCGCCGTCAATCAATCGACGTTGTACGCCGGCTATCCGTGGCGCTTCTCGCATTTCCGCAAAACCTTCGGCTACGCCAACATGCCGCTCGATGGCATTTGGCTGCGCTCGCCCTATCTGCACAACGGTTCGGTGCCGACCTTGCGCGACTTGCTCGAGCCGGCGTCGAAACGTCCCGCAGTTTTCTATCGCGGCTACGATGTGTACGACACGACCGGCGTCGGCTTCGTGTCGAACGTCCCGGAAGAAGGCGCGAAGAAATACTTCAAGTACGACGTGACTGCCGCAGGCAACGGCAATGCCGGCCACGAGGGCAAAGCGTACGGCACCGATCTGCCGCCGGCGGACAAGAGCGCGCTGCTGGAGTTTCTAAAGACGTTTTAGCTGGAACGGCGGCCGGAATCGTTGGCGCAACTTAAGACATATGGCTCGCATCGGTAATCGCGACGACAGTACGCCGCAAGACCGATCAGCGGCGAGAGTACTTCGCGAGATAAAACAGCGACGCGTACGTCGCACGACAAATCAGCGACGCAGGTGCGTCGCAAAATAAAGGAATGCCATGTCCATCGCCCACGGACCCACGCCGCACCGAGGAAAGCTGTTCGCATGGCTCGCCGTGCTGACCGTCCTCATCGTCGGCGGCGCCTACTTCGGCTGGTACAAATTCTTTCGCGAAGAGCCGCAGCCCGACTGGGTGATGTCCACTCCGGACATGCGGTTCAAATATGGATCGATAGGCGGCGAAGCCGACGCCGGCGTGCCGTACTGGTTGTTCTACGTTATGCCGCGCGTGTTTGCTGAGAAACTTCCGGGGCCGGGCGGACTTGCATCGCTGGGCGTCGCGTGGGAGCAAGGTCAGGAGCTGCCGGTGGGCTTCGTCAAGAAGACGATCGGTTTCCCGCGCGTGGGCAACAACTGCGCGGTGTGCCACACGGTCAGCTATCGCACCAAGGCGAATGAAAATCCGACATTCGTAACCGCAGGGCCGGGCCAGACCAACGTTGAGGCGTACTTCCGTTTTCTGGTCGACTGCGCCAAAGATCCGCGTTTCAACGCCGACAACCTGATGCGCGAGATCAATCTGGTTACCGACCTGTCGTGGATCGATCGGCTGATCTATCGTTTTCTGCTGATCCCGATCACCAAGAAGCGCCTGCTCGAGCGCGAGGAGCAATTCAAGTGGATCTATCGCGCCGACTTTCCCGACTGGGGCCGC
>JBBRGM010000366.1:0-5004 GCA_038240725.1 Burkholderiales bacterium
AGGAAGATGAAGCCGATCGCGAAGAGCATCGGGGCCTCGAATGTCATCGAGCCCTTCCACATGGTCGACACCCAGTTGAACACCTTCACGCCGGTCGGCACGGCGATGAGCAACGTCGCGTACATAAAATACAACTGTCCGGCGACCGGCATGCCGACCGTGAACATGTGGTGCGCCCAGACGACGAACGACAGCACCGCGATCGAAGCAAGCGCGTATACCATCGAGGAATAGCCGAACAGGGGCTTTCTCGCGAACGTCGGAATGATCTGCGAGACGATACCGAACGCCGGCAAGATCATGATGTAGACCTCGGGATGCCCGAAGAACCAGAAGATGTGCTGGTACATCACCGGGTCGCCGCCGCCCGCGGGGTTGAAGAAGTGCGTCCCGAAATGGCGGTCGGTCAACACCATGGTGACGGCGCCTGCCAGCACCGGCATCACGGCGATCAACAGGTACGCGGTGATCAACCAGCTCCACACGAACAGCGGCATCCGCATGAGCGACATGCCCGGCGCGCGCATGTTGAGGACGGTGGTGACGATGTTGATCGAGCCCATGATCGACGACGCGCCCATGATGTGCAGAGCGAAAATCGCCATGTCCATCCCCGGGCCCATCTGAATCGACAGCGGTGCGTACAGCGTCCAGCCTGCAGCGGTCGCGCCACCGGGAACCAGGAACGACCCCACCAGCAGAATCGCGGCCGGCGGTAACAGCCAGAAGCTCCAGTTGTTCATGCGCGCAAACGCCATATCCGGCGCGCCGATCATCATTGGGATCTGCCAGTTCGCGAAGCCGACGAAGCCCGGCATGATCGCGCCGAACACCATGATCAATCCGTGCATGGTGACCAGCTGATTGAACATCTCGGGCTGCACGATTTGCAGGCCGGGCGTAAACAGCTCGGCCCGGATGGTCATCGCCAGAGTGCCGCCGGTGAGGAACATGATGAAGCTGAACCACAGATACATCGTGCCGATGTCTTTGTGGTTGGTCGTTTTGACCCAGCGCATCAGCCCGGTCGGATGGTGCGCGTGGGCGTGATCGTGTTCAGGGGCGTGGCCGTGTACCGCTTCCATTGCTGTTCTCCTGATTCAGATTCGAATCGTCGGGTTATCTCGTGCTACTTGCGCAGCGCTGCGATGTCTTTGGGCTGCACCATATCGCCTGCCTTGTTGCCGAACGAGTTGCGCTCGAACGTGATCACGCCCGCGATCTCGAGGTCCGACAGCTGCGTCTTCCAGGGCACCATCACCGGATTCTTCTTGCTGCCGTTGAAGACGATGTCGATGTGTCCCGCGATCGGTCCGGTTGCAATCTTGCCACCTGCGAGCGCTGGGAAGACCGGGGGCATGCCCTGACCGGTGGCCTGGTGACACGCCACACAGGTCTTCGTATAGACCTTCTCGCCCTCCGCCTTCAGCTCGTCGAGCGTGTAGATCTTGTTCGGGTCGGCCGCTGCACTGCCGGCACCGGCACTCTTCTTGGCCTGTTGTGCAACCACCCACTCTTTATACTTGTCTTCCGGCACCGCCTCGACGACGATCGGCATGAAGCCGTGCTCTTTGCCGCACAGTTCCGCGCATTGTCCTCTGTACGTGCCGGGCTCGTCCACGCGGAACCAGGCATCGCGCACGAAGCCCGGAATCGCGTCCTGCTTGATCCCGAACGCGGGTATCCACCATGCGTGAATCACGTCGTTAGCGGTGACCAGTATGCGCACGCGCTTGCCGACCGGCACCACCACGGGATTATCTACTTCCAGCAGGTAGTGCTCGCCTTTGGGCTCCAGATTCTGAATCTGCTCGCGCGGCGTCGACAAGTTGCTCCAGAAGCCGATGTCGTCATCCAGATAGTCGTAGCGCCACTTCCACTGATAACCGGTCGCCTTGATCGTCATGTCGGCGCTCGAGCTGTCGCGCATCGCCAGCAGCGTCTTGGTCGACGGCACTGCCATGCCGATCAGAATCAACAGGGGAATCACCGTCCACAGGATTTCCACCGTGGTGTTCTCGTGAAACTGCTCGGCTCGATGACCAACCGACTTGCGATGCTTGACGATGGAAAACAGCATCGCCCCGAACACGACGATGAAGATGACCAGACAGATGATCAGAATGATGTTGTGAAGGGCATAGATCTGATGCGCCATCACCGTTTTCGGATCCTGCAGATTGAGCCGCCATTCCGCATGGGCAAGCCCGCTTGCGGACAACGCAAGGACGAAGCTGACAAGGGTCTGCACTATTCTTCTGATCATGATTTCCCCGGCGCGTGCTCTCTAGTGGGTCTGGCGGTTGCTGAATTGTTGTCTGAGCGTCTGCGCGACCGCCAGCTTCTGCGGCTCGGTCAGATGCTGTCCGAATTCGATCTCTCGTCCGTGCGAGCGTAACGCCACGACGGTGGACCCGGCGGCGCGTTCACGGTGGATTACAACCTGCGCCCAATGTCGATTAAATTCGTAGCGCCGGTTGCTACCGGTCTCCCAGCGCTCGATCAGCACGCGATCGCCGTCGATTGCGATGCTCTCATAGTCCGCTGCGTGCCGCTGCATGTAGGCAAATGCGACTACGAGGACCGCCATTTCCACACCGGTGAACGGTAACACCAGCCACGCGCCGTAAAACGCGAACGCCACAGAGATTGCGAGAGATAAGAATAGAAGCGATCCGAGTACGAGCGCTCTGCCCTCCACAGAGAGGGAGTTGTTCGGCCTGGCGATGAGAAAGAATTCGCCCGACCCGCTGATTTGAGTACCTTGCATCTGACTGATCTGATCTAGACGCTGACGGTCAGGCGGTTCGCAACGCGTGAAACGATGTCGTGAAATCGCGCCGAAATGTAGCACACGCCCTGCGCCCTCGCAAGGACAGGCACCCGCGCGTGTCCCGAAGCGTAAGACGCCGCGCATGCCGCATCGTCGCATCGAATTGGATCTCGCCCGCTCTTCAGCGCTTACGCGAGCGATCCCACTGAACGATCGCGTGCCCATCTGCGGTCGTGCGCGCCGGCCGATCGAGCTTCCACGCATGACCGTAGACGATCTCGAAAGTGGCAGGCAGGCGGCCGTCTGTCCGCAGCGCTTCGTAGCGTTGCTCCAGACGCTGACGCCAGCGCGGCGTCGCCAGCCCCTGCACGCCCATATGTCCCGACAAGCCGCCGGTTGCGCGCAATTCCTCGAACAGATCCTGCGCGGACAAATACGTCAAGGTCAGATATTCCATGTCCATCACCGGGTCGCTGAATCCCGCGTGCACGAGCATGTCGCCGACGTCGTGCATGTCGATGAACCGGCGATCTTGATCGGTTCGATTCGGGTCGGCTTGCGCGCGTCGAAGCTCTTTCAGCGTGTCGGGTCCCAGCGTGCTGAACATCAGCAGGCCGCCGGGGCGCAACACGCGCTGAAATTCGGCAAATGCCTGCGAGAGATCTGCGCTCCAGTGCAGCGCCAGATTGGAAATCACGAGATCGAAGCTGACCGCGCGCAAAGGCAGCGCGTCGAAATCGCCGCACAACGGCTGCACTTGATCGGCGCCGAACAGCTTGCGGAGCTTTCCACGCCACGCGGATTCGGCTTCGAATTGCTGCAGCATCGGCACGCTCAAATCCAATGCGACGACCTTCGCAGCGGGATAGCGTCGCGCGACAGCGCGCGCCAGCAGGCCCGTCCCGCTGCCGGCGTCGAGAATGTTTTCCGGAATCAGCCGCACGAGGTCCAGCCGCTCGATCATGCGCGCGACGATTTCCTGGCTTAGCGCCGCAGCCTGGTCGTAGCGAGGCGCAGCACGCGCAAATTGCCGGCGGATACGTCGCTTGTCGAGCTTGGCGGGTTCGGACATGAGGCGATGTTAGATGCGAATGCGATGAGCTGACTTGGAGAGCACGATAACCGACGTGGCGAACTCGATGTCCAGCGCCGCTGCGAATAGCGCGCACTCATCGGGGCTCGGGATCGCTCGAGGCTGCTAGACTGCGCCGCATGTTCGCATTCGACGATAGCTCCACAGCCGGCGACCGCACACGCGTGGCATTTCGCAAACTGCTGTCGCGCTGGGCGTTGCCGCAGTACTGCATCTTCTGCGGCTGCGCAGATACGCAATCGGCGTTGTGCGCCGGCTGCCGGGACGATTTGCCCGGCCACGACGCGCCGCGCTGCCCTGTGTGCGCAGATCTCGCGCCGCAAGCGCAGACATGCGGACAATGTCTAGCCCATCCGCCGCGATTCTCGCATGTCGTGTGTGCGGTGTCTTACCGGTTTCCCGTGGACGGCGCGATCCAGCGGCTGAAGTACGGTGCGCAGCTTGCGCTGGTGGATCCGCTGGCCGATCTGCTCGCTCGACGCGTTGCAGGCGAGCCGCGGCCCGATCTCGTCGTGCCGATGCCGCTCGGGGCGCTACGGCTGCGCGAGCGCGGTTTCAATCAAGCATTGGAGATCGCTCGCGCGCTGTCCAAGCGCCTGAACCTTTCGCTAGCGCCGCACGCGTGCAGGCGCGTGCGCGACACCGCGCCGCAAGCGGGTCTACCGTTCGATCAGCGTCGCAAGAACGTGCGCGGCGTGTTCGCATGCGATGAAAACCTCGACGGCGCGCACGTCGCAGTCGTCGACGATGTAATTACCACCGGCGAAACGCTGAACGAAGCCGCGCGCACGCTATTGCGAGCCGGTGCATCGAAAGTCGTGGGATGGGCGGTGGCGCGAACGCCGAGAGGATAGCCGGTAGCGGTGTCCAGCAGGGCTGTCGAAGTCGCGAGCATGAAGATCTGCAACCACGATCGGGGCAGTGGCCCGGATCAGAGCCAGGCTCAGTGCAATTCTCGGAGCTGCTGTTCGACGAATGAGGTCAATTGCGAGTTGAGCCCGCCGAGATCCTGTGCACGCAGATACGCCGCCCGCGCATCGGCCGGCCGATTGTCCGAGCGCAACTCCATCGCAAGCGCCATTTGCCAAAGCGGATTGCGCGGCGCCAGCCGCGCGGCCGCGGCGTAGCGTTCTGCGGC
>JBBRGM010000367.1:0-4998 GCA_038240725.1 Burkholderiales bacterium
GAGCGCACGCGGCCATCGGCCCAAATCACCCCGGTCCCTCTATAGAGACGACAGATTATTGGGTTGTGTCAGGTGCGGCGTCTGCATCGTTGCGCGCCTCGCCAAGGTACCTACCTTGGCTTCGTCGCGATGCCTCGCATCCATCCGCACCTGACGCAACGCGCGTCGCAAGACTTGCTCAGAGTTTCCCTAGCTGCGTTTGACGCTGCGATCATCGGGGAATAGGCTTGCGCGATACCGGCGCAGCGACCCGGTCGCTTCCCAGCGGGGGCGTCCTTCGCACCCAAGGGAAATTCGTACGAGAACCTTGAGGAGGCCAAAAATGGATGACGCGAAGCTTCACGCAAACCGTCGTGTTTTTCTTGGTATGGCTGCTACTGCAGCGGCGGCAAGTCTCGGCACTATTGTTCCACTCACTGGAGCCGTCGCCGCAACTGGTGCGCCGAGCACTGACTTCACGCAGTGGCTCGATAGCATCTCCGGCACGCATAAGCAGCTCTACGACATGCCCGAGGTCAACCACGGAATGGGACTGGTCTGGTCATGGGCATTTTTCACGACCGGCCCGCAAGCGTACGGGGTCCCCGAGAACCATCTTGGTGTCGTATTGGTTCTGCGTCACGACGCCATTCCTTTAGCGCTCAACGATTCGGTATGGGCCAAATACAAGCTCGGCGAGGTATTCAAGATAGAAGACCCGGATACCAAAGCACCCGCTGTCCGCAATCCGTTCTACGTGAAGCCGGGCGACATCCCGGTACCGGATGCTGCTCTCCAAAAGCTGATTACAAGGGGCGTTAAAGTTGCCGCGTGCAACTTGGCCATTACGTTCTACAGCGGCATGGTTGCCCAGAAGATGGGCGTGAAGCACGACGACGTTAAGAAAGATTGGACCGACGCGGTGTTGCCTGGGATCCAAATCGTTCCCTCCGGCGTGGTGGCATGCAATGGCGCGGTGTCGCGCGGTTGCGTGTACATATTCGCGGGTTGATTAAGGCTTTCGATCGACCTCGGTCGTTCGGCAGGGCAGCCACTAAGTTGCCCTGCTACAAAAGGACCCCTTCTTTCGCGCTGCCTGCTTCGCATCGTTTAATTGCCACGTTTCGGATGCACGGCACCGGTGGCGTGGGCTATCGCTATCGCATCGCCAAGCCCGGCGGGTTTAAGCTCCATTGATCCCGGCAAAGTGACCAGGCCCGATCATGATCAGGAGGTCGAATGACCGTACCTTCCGGCGCAGCGACACACAATGATAATGACAAAGGGTTGCAGGCATCGCAATGCGCGGCTAGAGAGATGAGACGTCGAACTGTGGCTGTTCTGGTCATTACAGCCGTCTTGCTGACCAACCTTGGATGGACCGACGAGAGCGGTGCGCAGACGAAGCTCGCTCGCGTCGGGGTTCTCAGCTACGGGCGCGCGACTGCCGACGACGTAAAGCAATGGTTGGAGCCGTTCCGCCGCAAGCTCGCCGATCAGGGATGGAGAGAGGGACAAAAGGTTGGGTTCGAATACCGTCACGCTACCGGTGACCCTACGCTACTTGCCGAGGCCGCCGCCGATCTCACTCGGCTCGAGGTCGATGTTATCGTTGCGGACAGCGCACCGGCTCTCCGCGCCGCTCACGCGGCGACCTTTACAATTCCGATTGTCGCGATCGATTTCACGACCGATCCGATCGCCGCAGGCTATGTCGAGAGTTACAGCAGGCCAAGAACAAATATCACCGGCGTATTTCTCGACGCGCCGGAATTCTCGGGAAAGTGGCTCGAGCTGCTGAAGGCTATTGTTCCCAACCTGTCACGCGCCGTCGTTCTGTGGGACCCGAGCTCCGGCCCCGCGCACGTGGAAGGAATCACGAGACTTGCTCGATCGTTCCGCATTCAGCTTCAGGTGATCGATGTAAGAAACCCGGAGGACATCGACCGGTCTGTCTCTGTCTTCCGCGGGCGGCCCCAAGCTCTTATCATCTTGCCCTCGCCGATGATGTTCATCCAAAGCGGACGACTTGCCAACATCGCACTCAAGCAGCGGTTGCCGGGGACATCGATGAATCGAGGTTTTGCCGACGCGGGCGGTACGATTTCTTACGGCCCCGAGCGGGTCTCGACCTACGAGCGTTGTGCTGTCTTTGTGGCCAAGATCCTGGGCGGCGCCAAGCCCGGCGATCTTCCGCTGGAGCGACCGTCAAACTTCGAGCTCATCGTTAACTTGAAGACTGCCAAGGCCCTTGGATTGACCCTCCCGCAGTCCGTCCTGCTGCGTGCTAACGAGATAATCCGATGATCGATATGTTGGCGACGATGATCACGCCGCTGCCGACAAAATAGGCCGATCACGACCGGCTTAGTTAACCCCCATGCTGCGTGCGGGCGAAATTATCCATCCGAGTAGAGGAATGCCCCTATCCTCTGATAATAGAACCCGCGAAAGCCTACTGGCTCACTTTCGAACCAGTAAGAGCTTGGCGTTACGATATTTTCGAGGCGTTGATAGTTTTCCCCTTCGTAAGTTACGCAGCTATGACGAGATAATTTTCTGCGAACGTACCATTCGCTTATTTCAATTGGTCAGGAATCACTTGCACATCGACATACACTCGGTTCTGCTTCACTAAACCCTGGTCGTCGAACTCCAGTATGAATACGATAGGCAGACTCAAGAATTTCCCCGTTCCCTTGTCGTGCCCTTGCGCTGTGCCTTCCCAAACAGCGCGTCTACCCTGAATAACCCTGCTCTTTTCCACATGCGTCCAGTCAGCGAACGAATCGCTGAATCCAGCAAAAAACTGCTGTATCTCCCCGCGTCCCTGTTGGTTAGGAATACCCGGGTTCATGTGGTACTGAATAGCGTCAGGCGCAAATAACTTTGCAACGGCAGAGGCGTTATTACTGGGCGGCATACTCGTGTTCAAAGCAGTGATGTAATTGGTCAAGACCGTGTCGAGGGTTTCAGCCGCGGCTGAAACCGGGACGCCAAAATTCACGAGGAACAAGAGTAACGCTGCGATCTGAAACTTCAGATATCGAGTTTGAGTCATGTGATCCTCCCATGTGTGGACCAGCGGAAACGCGACAAACTCTGAATCACCAACAACTACACCCGGCCCCGGAGTCGGGAGCGGCTACCGCTACTAACTATCGGCAATTGCGCGCCAACCACTACTTCGTTGAGGGATAGCGAGATCTCTCCCGCCATAGTACTCCCAAGGGGGTGACGTACAATTGCGCGAACCTCTCGATGACGGTGCCCGAAGGCAATGCGGCGATGATGAGATCGTCCGCAAATTTCTGTGGCGGCGAACGGAACGTAGTCACCGAATCGCGACGGCTATCCCGCCGCCAACACGGCATCGATGAAGCGATGCACGCGCAGTCCTTCTTCACCGTTCACGCGCGGCTCTTTGCCGGTCTGTATCGCGGTCAAAAAATCTCGCCACACCTCCCGGTGATAGTCATGCGGAAACGCCATCGGATCGGCGCCGGTGCCGCCCGATGAACCATCGTTGCCGAGGATTTCTTTGCGGCCATCGAGCCAGCGAATTTCCAATGCGGTGCCGACCAGGGATGCGGTGCCGGCGGTGCAGATCAGCTCGATGCGCTCGCCGCTGCCGGGATACGCCGCCGTGGTTGCTTCGACCACACCGAGCGCTCCGTTCTTCCAGCGCACGGCCGCGCACACCAGGTCTTCGCATTCCATGCGGTGCACCGGCGTCGTGGTTGTGAACGCTTTGATCTGATCGGCTTCGCCGACCAGCGAGAGAAACAGATCGAGCGTGTGAATCGCCTGGGTGAGCAGCACACCGCCGCCGTCGCGCGCTTTGCTGCCGCGTCCCGGATCGTCGTAGTAACTCTGCGGCCGCCACAGGCGAACGATCGCCGACGCGCCGACAAGCGTGCCGAGCTCGCCTGCGCGCAACTCACGCGCGAGATGTTCGGCGGCGGGCTTGTGCCGATGCTGCAAAACGATTCCCAACGTGACCCCGGCTGCGCGGCAGATGCCGACCAGCTCTTCCGCGCGCGCGGTGGTGATCTCGAGCGGTTTTTCCAGCAGCACGTGCTTGCCCGCTTCGGCGCAGCGGCTCACCAGATCCAGATGCGTCGCCGGGGGTGTGAGTATCCCGACGGCTTCGATTGTCGGATCCTCCAAGATCGTTTCCAGCCGATTGCATTGGGGAAATGGAAATCGCTGCGCGAATTGGTTGCGGCGGTCGGCGCTCGGACTGAACGCGTAGACGACTTCGGCGAGGTCGGTGAGATCGAGCAGACTCTTGCCGTGCGGCGCGACGGCCATACCGAGCCCGACTATTGCGACGCGTGTCTTAGCCATGGTTTTCCTTATTAGAAGGGATTTGCATCAGCTCTTGTAGTAGCGGCGCGCGCGCTGTTCCGCTTTCGCCGCCGCCTCCTTCGGAGTCGATTGTCCGGACGCCGCTTCGGCGACCATATTCGCAATAACGAAATCTGCTGCGACCGCTGCCGAGGCGGCGCCGACCTTGCCGCGGTAGCCGGCGTACACCGCGGTGCGCGGACAATCGCGAAACGGCGCGATCTTCGGATCGCTGCTCCAGACTGGATTCGATTCGTACGCGCGCAAGGTCTGGCACATGAAACCGAGCGACGCCTGCTGCCACGGCTCGTATTGCTCTTTCTCCAGCATGAAACGCAAGTACTCGCGCGCCGCGTTCGGATACTTGCAATGCTTGAACACGAACGCGGTGAGCACCGAATGGCGTTCGGTCGGACGACCGACCGGCCCGATCGGCAAGCGCGCGTGCTGGATGTCTGCCGCGATCGCTTTCAACGCCGGGTCGGCGGAATCTTTAGCGACGTAATAAATCGATGCCGAGTTCCAAGTCAAACTGATGTCGCCGGACAAAAAGGCTTTGTTGTTGTTGGGATCGAGCCACGACAACGTGCCGGGGACGAACGTTGGATACAGCGTGCGCGCATATTCGAGCGCGGCGATCGTCTCCTTCGAGTTGATCGTCACGCGGTT
>JBBRGM010000368.1:0-4993 GCA_038240725.1 Burkholderiales bacterium
GGGCGACTGGCAGAAGGTCTCGGAGCTGCAGTACGGCCGCATCCCGCAGCTCGAAGCCCAGCTCAGCAATGCGGAAAGCGCAGAGACTCAGCAGGGCAAACATCGCTTGCTGCGCACCCAGGTGGGTGCAGAAGAAATCGCCGAGGTGGTTTCGCGTGCGACCGGAATTCCGGTGTCCAAGATGCTGCAGGACGAGCGCGAGAAATTGCTGACGATGGAAGATCACCTGCACCAGCGTATTGTTGGACAGGATGAAGCCGTCCGGCTCGTATCCGATGCGATCCGTCGCTCGCGTGCAGGACTGTCGGATCCGAATCGGCCATACGGTTCGTTCCTGTTTCTCGGGCCGACGGGCGTCGGCAAGACCGAGCTGTGCAAAGCGCTGGCTGGATTTCTATTCGACTCCGAAGACCATCTCATCCGGATCGACATGTCGGAGTTCATGGAGAAGCATTCGGTCGCACGTTTGATCGGCGCGCCACCCGGCTATGTCGGCTACGAGGAAGGCGGTTATCTGACCGAGCTGGTACGCCGCAAGCCATATTCCGTGATCCTGCTCGATGAGGTCGAAAAGGCGCATCCGGACGTATTCAACGTGCTTCTACAGGTGTTGGATGATGGCCGTATGACCGACGGGCAGGGGCGCACGGTCGACTTCAAGAATACGGTGATCGTGATGACTTCGAATCTAGGCTCGCAGATGATCCAGCAGATGAGCGGCGCGGACTATCAAGCGATCAAAATCGCGGTGATGGCCGAAGTCAAAAGCTATTTCCGCCCCGAGTTTATCAATCGTATCGACGAAGTCGTCGTGTTCCACGCGCTGGACGCGCAGAACATCAAATCGATTGCGAAGATTCAGCTCGGCTCGCTGGAGAAGCGTCTCGCGGCCATGGATATTCAAGTGCGCGTAAGCGATTCGGTGCTCACAGAGATCGCCAATGCCGGGTTCGATCCCGTATACGGTGCGCGTCCGTTGAAGCGCGCGATTCAGTCGTTGCTGGAGAATCCAATGTCGCGCGCAATATTAGAGGGGCGCTTCGGACCGAAAGATACGATCGTAGTGGACCGTGGCTCCAGCGGAGATCTGGTCTTCACCAAAGCAGAGGCCGCTCAAGCGAAAGCCGCCTGAGCTTACTGCTGGCCGATATTTTCGGCCCAAACCACAGCGTCGAATTGCGCGCAATTGAGCTGCGACGGATTCAATCCCAGCAGTCCCGCCAGCTCGAGCGCCGTGTCGGCACTATGGGCTTGATCGACACTCTCGCACGCCTCGACCAGCGACAGGATCGGCCCATACGCTCCTTCGTGGCGGAACAGCGCATCGAGCACCGGCTCAGGCAGCGCGATCTGCTCGACGATGGTATCGAGGGGCACCTGCAGGATCGCATCGAGCAGGGAGAACGCGCCGACGATGAAGAGATTGTCGCGCTCCTGCGCATCGAACAGATTTGCGCCGATCAGCTCGGCCAGGCGGCCGCGCGTGATCGCTGTCGTGACCAGTGCGGAGGAGGTCGACTGGCGAGCAGCTGTCACCATCAGCAAGGCCAACCAGCGATAGAGATTCTGATAACCGAGCACGGCTACGGCATGGCGGAAGGACTGGATCTCGCAGGAAAGTCCGAAGCCGGCGCTGTTGATGTAGCGAAGCAATTTGAATGAAAGCGCGGCATCGCGCTTGAGCGCTTCTTCGATCTTGGCTGCCGGCGCGTTTTCCTGTGCCAATTTCATCAAGGCGACGATGGTCGTGTAGTTCGGATTGACGGCCTGGCTATGGTGTTTCTGCTGCGTGGGGACCGTGAAGTAGTAGCCGCGGAACAAATCCGATCCTGCCCGATGTGCCGACTCGAACGACTGCGGTGTATCGACCGCTACCGCGAGTTGCTTCGCGTTATATTTTCTCAGCTTGTTGCAGGTTTTTTCGAACTCGCCTTTTAACTCGGCAGCATCGAACGTGAAGTAGCTCGCCAAGTCGAGCGCCTCCGGCTTCAGATCACCTGCGTACGGGCGGTGCAGACAAACGCTGACTCCGGCGGCCTTGAGCTTTCTCATGCGAATGCCGAGGGCTTCGGCCGGCTGCGCCGCGTCCAGTTGCGCAACCATCCGATTCGCCGGGACGCTGCCTTGCTTGACGTCGGTGATCTCCTCGCCATCGACCAGGACGATCCGATTTGCCAGGCGCTCGAACAAACTGTTTTTCCCGCCGGCGCCAATAAGTGTGCTCACCAGCGTGTGCTCGTTACCGGTGGCCTGCGGCGGCAGGCGAAAATCGTATCCGATGATCTCTTGGCTGCGATTGGTGATCGGCGTGCGGCCCAGCAGTTGTGTTTGGGTCATGACTATTTTCGATGGCAGCGGACGTCAGGCGGCTAGTCTGAACAGGTCGGCGCGCGTTTCGCGCATGGGTTCGGATATGAGCTGTTCCATATCGAGAACCAGTACTACCGAGCCATCGCCGGACAAGGTCGCGCCGGCAATGCCCTTCGGTTTAATATCTTCCAGCGGCTTGATTACGACGTCGTCGCGGCCGACAAAGCCGTCGACTGCGAGCACGAACGAGCGCACCGACGACTGCAGTAGGACACCGTATGCGGGGGCCTTATCCATCGGCCAGCCGATCATCCCGGCGAGCGATCTGATCGGCAGCACTTCGTTGCGGATTATCATGGTCGCTCGACCGGCAACTTCCTGGACGTCTTCCGGGTTGATCGGGATAATTTCGCGCACGAGAGACAGCGGTACCGCGAACGGTTGCGTCCCGACCTTGATCACCAATACCGGCAAGATCGCCAGCGTAAGCGGCAGATAAATCGTGAAGATGCTGCCTTCACCGACGACCGATTTGATCTCGATGCGCCCATTGAGCTTCTGGATGTTGGTCTTGACCACATCCATGCCGACGCCGCGGCCGGACACGCTGCTGATGTTGTCTTTCGTCGAGAAGCCGGGCAGGAAAATCAGCTTGAGCGCTTCCTGATCGTCGAGGTTCGCGGCCGCCTCGGCTTCGATCAAGCCTTTTTCCACTGCCTTGCGCCGAAGCACGTCGGGCCGAATGCCGCGACCGTCATCCCGAATCTGCAGAATGATATGGTCGCCGATTTGCTCTGCGGTCAGTCGCAACACGCTCTTCGCCGGCTTGCCCTGAGCGAGGCGCTCGTCAGGCATCTCGATACCGTGATCGACTGCGTTGCGCACCAGGTGAATCAGCGGATCGTTGAGATCCTCAATCATGGTCTTGTCGAGCTCGGTCTCTTCGCCGGAGATTTCGAGATCGATCTGCTTGCCGAGCTGGCGCGACAAATCGCGTACGACGCGCGGATATTTTTGAAACAAGCGACCGACCGGCTGCATGCGCGTCTTCATAACCGCGTTCTGCAGATCGCCGACCAGCAAGTCGAGATGACTTACAGCCTGGTCGAGCTCACGCATCGTCTCCTGATCGACCTTGCCGTGCAGAAGATCGGTACGAAGGCAGTTCAGACGATTCTTCGCGAGTCCGATCTCGCCGGACAAATTCAGCACCTGGTCGAGGCGGGTGGTATCGATTCGAATCGTGGATTCAGCGGATACCGCCACCTTGTCGTTGTCGCGTCGGCCGACGCGCATTCCTTCTGCGTCGGGTTGATCGGTCGCACGACGGCCTTCCGGCGGAAATTTCGGCGGAGCTTGCGCGGGGACCGGTACCGGCAGCGGCGTAACGACGGCAGTCCCCGGCAAAGGCGGCGCAACCGCGTCGTACAGCTTCTGCCAGTCGGGCTGCGCTTCGTCCGGTACGGCAGCCGCGTCCTGTACGGCAGCCGGCGCCGGCGCTGGGGCCGTCGTGGCTGGCTCAATTTTGCCATCCAGCACCGCTTGCAGTGCCGCCAACAGAGCGGGGTCAGCGGCCGCAGGCATCGACGATTTCGCCAGGCTGTTGAACATCTCGCGGACGACGCCGGTCGCCTCCATGATGACGTCCATCGTTTCCGCGCGTAACTGCATTTCTCCGTTGCGCAGTTTGTCGAACAAACTCTCGGTGAGATGGCAGAGCGAAACCAGCTCGCTGACATTGAGGAATCCAGCGCCGCCTTTGATCGTATGGAACCCGCGGAAGATCTCATTCAATAGCTTTTTATCTTCCGGATGACGTTCGAGCTCGACCAGTTTGTTGTCGACACCCGAGAGCAGCTCTGAGGCTTCGGTTAAAAAGTCCTGGAGAATTTCTTCCATACCCTGAAAAGCGCTCATTTGTTGCTGTTCCTTGGTCGAATCAGAATCCGAGGCTTTCCAACAACTCGTCTACTTGAGCTTGGTCGGTTACCACGTCGTTGCGACCCTTCGAGTTGATCACCGGTCCGTTGAGCAGGCCCAGCGACTGCGCCGCTTCGCGTCGTTCAGGCGGTGCGTTTTGCAGAAGGAGCTGCAACAACTGCTGCTCCATGTCCTGTGCCATTTTGGTTACGCGCTGAATGACCTGACCGGTCAAATCCTGAAAGTCTTGCGCCATCATGATGTCCATCAGCTGCGCGTTGGTAGCTTCGGTTTTTGCCGGCACATCGCTGAGGAATGCGCGCGTACGCTCGGCTAACGCCTTGAACTGATCGCCGCTCAATTCGCGGCTGAATACTTTGTCCCAATCCTTGGCGAGCGCGGATGCGTTCGAACCCAGTGCGTCTTGAATCGGCTTGGCAGTTTCGATGGCGCTCAGCGCGCGCTGTGCCGCCTGCTCGGTCATCTTGGCAACGTAGCTCAAGCGATCGCGTGCGTCGGGCATCGACTCCGCCGCATTCTGCAACAATGTGTCATAGCCGAGCTCGCGCATCGTATCGTGCAACTTACGTGTCAATTGCCCAAGCTGCGAGACCACATCGCCAGAGGTTGCTTCCTCGCCCGCAGCGGTTTGCGTTTCGGGCTCCGGATCGGTGCGGGTCGCTGCAGAAATGCTGTCGAACAGCGCCTCTAAATCGTCCCCGTCGCCCGCAATCGCTACTCGCGAACTCGCGCTCATGTCGTG
>JBBRGM010000369.1:0-4988 GCA_038240725.1 Burkholderiales bacterium
GGCTTCGGTAAACTTGATGGCGTTGCCCACCAGGTTCATCAGCACTTGCGCGATTCTACGCTCGTCGCCGCGCAAGATCGGCAGGTCGGGCGCGATGTGCACGGTGAGGTGAAGGCCCTTGCTCGCGGCCAGCGACTCGACCGAGCTGACAACTGACTGCACGACATCTTGCACAAGATAGTCGTTGCTGCCGAGCACGAGTTGTCCGGCCTCGATCTTCGATAGATCGAGCACGTCGTTGATGAGGCCGAGCAGATGTCGGCCGCTTTGCTGCACGCGATCGACGACCTCGCCGATCTTTTGCGGAACATCGCCGTAGATGCGATCGGCGATCAGCTCCGTGTAACCGAGAATGGCGTTCAACGGTGTGCGCAGCTCGTGGCTCATGTTGGCGAGGAACTGCGACTTGTGCTGGCTCGCGACGACCAGCTCGCGGCTCTTCTGTTCGATTTCGCGGAACAGCCGTGCATTCTCGATCGCGAGAACGGATTGCGCGGCGAACGTCTGCAGCAGATTCACCACCTCCGGCGGGAATTCGCCGGCAGCCTTGCGTCCGAGCCCGAGGCTGCCGAGAACACGGCCCTCCCGCAGCAGCGGCACAGCGAGCAGGGCGCGCATGCCTGATGCGGCAGTCGCGCGTTGTAGCGGGCCCGAGTACGCGCCTTCAACCAGCACATCGGGAATTTGCACCGGAGCGTGCGTCTCCGCTGCGCGGCCGGTCGCGCCGTCGCCGACCCGCAGCGGCGTTGCGAGCAACTGCTCGATGAGCTCGCGCGAGAAGCCATGCGTTGCACTGGGTCGAAACTCGCGCGCTTCTTCGTGCAGCTCGTAGATGACGCCGCTGTCGGCGCCGGAAAGCTGCACCGCACTCGCGACGATAGTTGAAAGAACCTGATCGAGGTCGAGCGTCGCGTTGACGGTTTGGCTTGCTTGCGTAAGCGCACGTAGCTGCTCGACGGAGCGCGCCAGATCCTGCGTGCGCGCCTCGAGCTCTTGGAACAGACGCACATTCTCGATCGCGATGACCGCTTGATCGGCGAAGGTTTTGATGAGCTCGATTTGCTTATCCGTAAACGGATTCACCTGCATGCGTGCCAGAGCGATCACCCCAACTACGGTGCCTTCGCCGAGCATCGGGACGGCAAGCATCGTTCGCTGGCCAAACTTTGCCTGCACAGCCTTGCCTGCGGCGTACTCCGCATCGCTTGCGTTGGCGAGGTCATGCACGTGCACTGTCTGGCGATCGAGCACGGCTCTGCCGGTAACGAGATCGCGGCGAATCGGTAGGCGATCGCCGATCGGCAGTTTCTGAATCTGGCCATGTCTCGCAGCGACGGTGAGCGAGTCGCCATCCACGCGCAAGATTATCGAGTCGCTGCTGTCGCACAGGCGCGATGCGTTCTGCGCAACCGCCTCCAACACCGGCTGTAAATCCGCACGCGAGCTGCTGATCACGCGCAGAATCTCGCTCGTTGCCGTCTGCTGCTCGAGCGCTTCGGTCAGATCCCTGGTCCGCTCGTCGACTCTACGTTCCAGGTCTGCGTAGGATTCTTGGAGCCTGGCGGTCATTCGATTGAATTCTTCTGCGAGCGCCTGCAATTCGTCGTTGGTGTGCACTTCGATGCGTTGCTCCAACGCACCGCTGCCGATTCGCGCCGCGCCCGCTTGCAACGCGTGGATCGGCCTGATCATGCGTCGGACCAGCACCACGCTTGCCAGGATCGCCGCTGCGAGGCCAACGACCAGCAGCAGCGCGGTACGAATTGCTGCCGAATACAAGGGCGCAAATGCTTCTTGCATCGGTAACTCTACGTACACGAGCCAGCCGAGCGCCGGGATCGCTGCGTGCGCGGAAAGCACTTCGTGTCCGCGCAGATCGCGCGCGACCGATGCTTCGCCCGGCGCCTCGGCGGCGCGCTCCGCAGCGATGGCCCCACGCACCTGCGGTAAGATCGACAGATCGGTCTTCTGTAGAACCAGACTGATGTCGGGGTGCGCAATCAATCGGCCGCGCCCATCGACGACGTAGGCATAACCGCCTTTGCCGACCTTGATGTTCGATACGATGTCCCAGATGAACTTGAGGTTTGCCTCGGCAACTACGACGCCGGCGTCTTCGCCGTTGCCGGCCAGCGCAATGGTCATGTACGGCTCCGATTCATTGCGAAAATAGACCGGGCTGAAATAGGTCTTGTGTGCAATCGCCTGTTTGAATTTGGGGTCTGCGGACAGGTCAATGTTGCTGCCGAAGGCATCCATAGCGAGGCGCGAGACGCGCAGTTGCTCGTGACCGGACGTATCGAGATGGCTGACCTCGGTGACGGCCGGCGCGTCGTGCAGCAGGCGCAGCGAATCGAGTCGGCGGCGTTCGAGCGGAACGCCTTGCTTGCCCCACGGCGTCTGCGCAATCCAGCCCAGCTGATGTTCGAGCTCGCGCACGAATTGCTCGATACGCACCGACGCGCCATCCGCCTTCTCGCGCTGTAGTCGCGCAAGAGCGGCTTTGCTGTCTTGATAGGAAAAATAAAATTCGACGAGGTTCCCGATGATCAGCGCCGCGCTCACGAGGATGACCACGGGCACCGCGTACTTGAGGAACAGGCCGCTCCGGCGCATCAAGCGGTCAGCTCCGCCGTAGCGCCGAAGCGAACGCAAGTGCGCCATTGGGTGCGTTGCGCCCTACTTCGACACTCATCGGAGTGCTCGTCGGCGCGCACCAGCACCGATTGCGGGATGGAGATTCCAAGCGTTTTCGCTGTCTTCAGATTGACGACCAGTTTGATGTTGGCGGTTTGCTCGAAGGGCAGCTCGGCAGGGCTTGCGCCTTTCAAGATGCGGCTGATGAGGTAGGCGCCTCGATAAAACCCGTCTCGCACATCGGTGCTGTAGCACATCAATCCGCATATGCATCTCATCGCAGACCGGCCCCCGTTCGATTGCGACCTTTCTCCCGGCCAAGCAAGCGCAGGCGGTCCCGGCACTGCTTGTACTTCATTGCATCTTCCGGCCTGCCCGGAAACACGAAGGCCGATCATATAACCCTGACCGCAGTGCTTCGGTGGTCCGAGCGGCCAAGCGAGGGCGTTCAATGTTCACTCAATCACTTCGTCCGCGCGTAGCAGTAGTGATGGCGGTACTGTAAGCCCAATGCGGCGGGCGGTGTTCATGTTGATCACGAAGCGGAAACTGCTCGGCTGCTCGAACGGCAGATCAGCGGGTTTAGCGCCCTTCAGGAGCCTGTCCACATAGAACGCCGCGCGCCGAAGCATTGCATCATAGCTCGGGCCGTAACTCATCAAACCCCCGGCCTCCGCACTTTCCCTCGATTCAAAACTGGTAGGGAGGCGAGCCTGTAACGCGAAGCGCGCGATTTCGTGGCGAAGTCGGAGCGTGAGTGAATCTCCGAGCACGAGCAATGCATCGGGACGCTCCTGCGAGAGCGCAGTGAATCTCGGTGCGAGGTCTTCAGGCGCTCGAACCTCGTGACGTTGCAGCACGATTCCCAAGCGGCGTGCTGCATCGTCTGTGTGTCGGAGCGCCGGCACGTTTGCGGGATTGGCGGCATTCCAAAGCACCGCGACATGCGACGCGCGCGGGACGAATTCCCTGAGAAGTTCCAGGCGCTTCGCAGCGAGCTCCGGAACCAGCGTCGCTAGACCGGTAACGTTTCCGCCACGCCGCGCCAAACTCACGGCGAGCCCGGCTCCCACAGGGTCGTGCGCCCCTACGATGAGGATCGGGATCGTGCTCGTGGCGGCTTTGGCAGCTAATGCCGCAGGCGTCGTAAAGACCACGATAAGGTCGACCTTCAGGCCGACCAGCTCGGCCGCCAGCTCCGGAAATCGTTCTGCATGCCCGTCGGAACTGCGTCGTTCCATAACGATGTTCTTGCCCTCGGCATAGCCAACCTCCCGGAGTGCACCGAAGAATACGTCCGAGGAGCGTACGTACTCGGGATCACGAATTGAGATATGCGTAATGACGCCGATTCGGTAAAGCTTAGACGCCGTCTGCGCGTCGGCGGGGAGCGATTGAGCGGCGACATACGCGAAGATCAGCGTGGTGACGACCCAGGCTATCTTAAGCCTCACGGGTGTATACCTCGCGTGATCACGGGAAAAAACGCGACACTGCCGACCGATCATTCGAGTGGCGCGCCGGCGCGTTGCTCGGAACGTTGGACGATGCTTCTCGCTGTGTCGACTTTAGCCGCAGGTTAGTCATGATTTGATTTGCCACTCAATTCATCACCTCGTCCGCGCAACCGTGTTGAGTGCGGAATGCTCAGCCGCATGCGTCGCGGTCCACAAGCTGATAACTATCCTGAAGCGCGCTGTGTTGTTCTACCGATCGCGCGGCTTGGTAATCGGCACTTGATTACGTTCATCGGATTATCCTCATCGCCTCGCGTCAGAAAAGATTCAGGAACTTTGATTCGCAGGTTTCTCGCCGTCTTTAGGTTCACTATCAGCTCGAACTTTTGGGCTGCTCGGCAGATCGCTGACTTAGCGCCAATTCAGAATTTAGTCCACGCACGTGGCACTGCGCCTCACGATCATTGAATCACCTTGTCGGCTTGCAATATGATCGACTGTGGGATCGTCAGGTCGAGGGCTTTCGCGGTCTTGAGATTGACCACGAGTACATATCGTGTCGGCTGCTCGATCGGCAGGTCGGCAGGCTTGGCGCCTCTGAGTATTTTGTCGACGAGATCCGCCGCCTGCCGGAACATTACAGATATGTCGGGCGCGTACGCCACTAGTCCACCCGAATCCACGAAAGCGAGATGGTTGTATATCGCAGGAAGACGGTGCTTTGCGGCAAGCGCCGTGATTTGCCGCTGGTAGCGCACGGTGAGAAGTCCATCGCCGTGTACCAGAACCGCCTGAGCCTGTTTACTCGCCTGCTCGAAGGCGCCATCGAGCGCTTCCGCGTCGCGCACCCCAATGATCTGAAACTTCAAGTGCCGCTTCGGCGCGATGGCTTCG
>JBBRGM010000370.1:0-4967 GCA_038240725.1 Burkholderiales bacterium
AGGAAAAAACGCGTTCTTCAGATGATGCTTGAAGAAACTGCCGCTCGCGAGAAACAGCAGCGATGCCGTCAGCACGACCCAGCGATGCTCGATGCAGAACGAACCGACGCGATAGTACATGCCGGAAAATCCTTCGCGGCGGCGCGCCTCCATCGATCGCTCGGCGCGCCGCGGCGGCCGCAGCAGGTAATAGCCGAGAAACGGAATGAACGTCATCGAGACCACGCGCGAGGCAATCAGCGCGCACGCCATCACCACGGGCAGGCTCTTCAAGAAGTCGCCTTGATTGCCGGTCAAGATCATCAGCGGCAGATAGGCGACGACGTTGGTGATGGTCGCGAACAAGATCGCGGTCGCCAGCCGCGTCGGACCAAGCCATGCGGCGATGATCGGCGGATGCCCCGCGGCGAGCTCGCGTTTGATCGCATCGCCGGCGACGACCGGATCGTCCACCAGCAAACCTAACGCGATGATCAGCGTCGCGACCGACACCTGCTGCAGATCCATGCCGAGCATGAACACCATGCCGAAGGTCAGTGCCAAGGTGGTGGGAATCGCAATGGCCATCAACGCCGCCGCGCGCCACTCCCAGAAGCCCAGCAGCGCGACGACGACCACGAGCAGAATCGCTTCGTACAACGCAGTCATGAACAGATCGATGTTGTCCGCGACCTGCTCGGGTTGATCGGACGTCCGCACGATCATCAAATCTTCCGGCAGGCGCAGTTGCAGATCTTTCAGCGTCGAGCCGATCGCGCTGCCGAATGCGGCAATTTGCTGACCGTCGCGCATCTGCACGGCGAGCGAGATGGCGCGGCTGCGATGCCAGTCGCCGGACGCGTCGCGCCAGTTTTGAAAGTTCAGAAACCGCGGCGGCGTCTGGTATGAGCGAAACACTTCCGCGAGATCGCGCAGATAGACCGGCGTCTTGCTCGAACCCGTAGCGACGATCACATCGCCGATCTCGGTTTCACTGGTGAACGAGCCCGATGGCTGCACGAGCAAATTGACGTCGTCCACTTGCAGCGAGCCGCCGGGCACGACGGTATTGCGCGCGCTGAGAATCTTCTTGATGCTGGTCGGTTGAATGCCGTTGGCCGCGAAACGTTCCTGCGAATACGCCAGAAACACTTGCTCTTGGAGAACGCCTGCGCGCTGGATCTTCGCAACCGAAGGCACAGTCAACAAAGCGCGCGAGATGATGTCGGTGAATTGGTCCAGCTCGCGATAGGAATATTTGTCGCCTTGCGCTTGCGTGAGCTTTGCCTTTGCGTCCGCGGGATCGCGAATGACGACCGGATTCCAGGCGTCGGGATGAAACCGGTAGATGCCCGCGCGTGTGCGCAGGAAATCCGCTGCCAAGTCCAGCAGCGCGGTATCGCCCACCGCCGTCGCAAGATCGATCCCCACGAAGCCTGGTCCTTCGATCGTACGGATGCCAGTGCCTGCGTGCTTTTCTTCGAGATAGCGGGCAAACAAATCGACGCTGCGCGCGAGGATCGTCGGACTGATCGCGCGCGGCAATCCCATGACGATGGTGGCGCGCGGCTGAGCGGTGGTTTCCGGCGATGCGCTACGAATCCGCTTGATTGTTTCCGCGAGATCGCGAGCACGCAGCGATAGCTCGACTTCGTTTTCTTTCGGGCTCGCAAGCGTGAGCAGCAGCGCGGCGGTCTCGCCGAATCCACTGTTGAATTGAATCGGTCCCGCGCCCTGTGGCAGGCTCGGGTTCAAGCCGTTGAGCTTCAGATTGATGTCGCTGAACTCTTTTTCGGGATCCTTGACACTCTCCGCGAGCTGGATCTGCACGATCGATACGCCGGGCAGCGTGAGCGACTTGATGCCGAATGAAGTGGGGCTGGGCGGATGGATGACCGAGCTTTGCGCAACGGTGTCTTCGACTTGGCGCGTAACGAGCTGCTCGATCTGTTCTGCGCTGGTGCCGGGCCACGGCGTGATCGCGGTTGCAACCCGCACCGGCATCTGCGGGTCTTTGCGCTTCGGCATGTGGGTGTAGCCGTACACGCCCCACACCACGACCACCAGCAGCACGACCCACGAGATGTGGCGGTTTTCGGTGAAGAAGCGTGCGGTGTTGCGGGTCGCAAGTATCGGATCGCCGCGCTCGTCTGAAGCCACGGTCGTCCTATGGCGAGATGCGAACGACGTCGGCGTCTTTAACGACCGTCGCGCCGACTACGACGATGCGATCGCCACGCTCGACACCCGAGGTCACTGCGATACTGTTGCCGACGACCTGGCCGAGCACGACCGGATGCTGCCGCGCGATCTGCTTGCCGTTTTCGTCTTTAACAACGTAGACCGCGTAGCCTTCCGGATCGCTTTTCGGACGCACGATCGCGCTCAGCGGAATCGCAACCTTCGCCGATTGATTTTGCGCAGCGGCCGCAGCCGCTGCTGGAACTTCTAAAGCGGCGACCATGCCGTCCTGCAACTCACCGCGCGGATTCGGTATCGTCACCTCGATCTGGAACGCGCGCGTTTTCGTATCCGCTGACGGTGCCACTGCGGTTACCTTGCCGGTAAACACTTTGTCCGGAATCGATTCGGTGGTCACGCGCAACGGGCTGCCCAGCGGCACGCTTTTCAGCATCACGTCCGGAACACTGAACACGACTTTCGCCGAGCTGACATCCGCCAAGGTGAAGCCGACGGTGCCGGGACCGACCAGTGAACCCACCTCGATCTTGCGCGTCAGCACGACACCATCCATGGGCGCGGCAAGCGAGGTGTAGCGCAGACTGATCTGTGCTTCGTCGAGCTGCGCCTTCGCGCCCGCTACCGAAGCTTGCGAGGTTTCATATTCTTTGCGTGCCGAATCGTAGTCGGGCTCGGTGATGCTCTGCGTTGCGATGAGATTGGTCGCGCGGCGGAAATCTTCATTGGCTTTTTCCAGCGCCGCCCGCGATTTGTCGAGATTCGCTTTCGACTTATGCAGCTGGTCGATATAGTCGTCGTCTTTCACCCGTGCAAGCACGGTGCCTTTGCTCACCATGTCGCCCGGCTGCAGGTCGCGCATGCGGCCATCGGCGCCGCGCAGCTGACGCATGTCGAGAATGTAGCCGTTGACCTTGAAGGCGACGTCGACCTGCGCGCGCGGCGTGACATTGGCGGTGTAGCGCGTGCCTGGAAGCGCGCCCTCGCCGGCAACCGTTTGCACGCGAACCGGTATCCACGCGGGTGCCTGCGCCTCGGATTTTTCTTGGGTGGATTTTTCTTGGGCGGCTTTTTCGCGGCCGCACGCGCTCAAGGACAAACCAATGAGTAGCGCTATCAGTATCGTGTACGAAGGTCTCACTCAGCCGACTCCCAGCGCTTTGTCCAGCTGCGCCTGCGCGGTCCACAGCGACAGCAGCGCAGTTTGAAACTCACTGTTGGCATCCGTCAGGTCCGATTGCGCCTGCAGCACGTCTTTGAGCAGGGCGGATTTCTGTCGATACAAGTTCATTGTCACGCGTAATTTTTCGCGCGCGGCCGCAACGCTCAGTTGCGTCACCTTCACCAGCTCGCGCGCTTCCTGCAGCTCGCGCAGGCGCGAGTCGACTTCGATCAATACTTGCGCTTCGGTGTCGCGCACGTCGTTCTGCGCTTGTGTAATGCCGACGGTCTTGCCGGCCAGATCATGCGACTTGCGGCCCCAATCGTAGAATTCCCACTTGAGCTGCAGGCCGATCGCCCATTCCTGCTCGGGGATGAAG
This sequence comes from Burkholderiales bacterium, assembly GCA_038240725.1. Classification (GTDB taxonomy): domain Bacteria; phylum Pseudomonadota; class Gammaproteobacteria; order Burkholderiales; family SHXO01; genus SHXO01. The sequence goes on from JBBRGM010000370.1 coordinate 3,720, forward strand.
TCGACGTTGAGAAAGCGCGAATAGCGCATCTGCAGATTCAAGTCCGGCAGATATTCCGAGCGCTTGATCTTGTAGCCGGTCTGCGCCTGGGCCAGCTTGAGTTTGGCTTCCTGAATGTCGGGGCGCTGTGCGAGTGCGCTGGCTTCTGCCGCGCTCTGCTCGAGCGGCTGGCCAACGGCAATCTCCGTAGTGCTCACCTGGAACGGCGTTTTAACGTCGCGACCGAGAAGGTTGTTGAGCTTCTCCTGCTGCGTCTGCAGTGCGTTGCGTTCGGACCGTGCCGTGTGTTCGGCTTTCGCCAGCCGTGCTTCGGTTTCCAGACGCTGATAGTCGAGCGCGACTTTCTCTTTTACGTAGCGCCCGACCAGCTGCGACAGCTCGCGATAGAACAGAATGCTGTCTTCGCTCGCCTGCAGAGCACTCTGGGTTTTCAGGATCTCGTAATATTGCTGCTTGACCTGCTTGACCAGGTCCTGCCGGCGCGAGCGCAACTGCTGGCTCGCCATCGATTGCTGGATGTCGTGCTGATCGACCATCAAGCCGATGCGATAGAGCTGCGCGATCGGTTGCGTGATGCTTGCAGACAACGTGGTGCTCACGCCCGATTGCGACGGCACTCGCGTGTCGACCGAAGGGATCGGACCGATACCGGTATAGGTGCCGAGGATGCCGCGGTTGTAGGTATATTCCTGCGGTGTGAGGTTATAGCTGCCGAACGCTTCGAAATTCAACGAGGGCAGATATTGCGTCCGTGCCGCCGCCAGACTATCGCCCGCCTTCTGCACTTCCAGGCTCGCGTTATCGAGCTTACGATTGGCCTGCAGCGACAACTCGATCGCCCGGTCCAAGGTCAGCGTATCCGCAAGCGGACTGGTACTGCCTTGCTGCGCCCATGCCGCCGAGATGAAACCCAGAGCGACAGGTATGCTGCACGCTGCGAGTCGCGAAAGTGCGGACGTTCTGATCGTGGACGCCAAGTCCATGCGCTTTGCCGGTGCGGTGGAATGGTGCGAAGGGAGGACGCGGCACGTCGCCGCAACTTCGTACCGAACGACGTATCGAGCAGCGCGCCAGCACCCCTCCCACGGGACTGGCATTAGAGCAAATCCGTTCGCGCTGCGCTACTGCAATTTGCCGCTACGCTGGCGCAACTGCCGCTGCGTCACTGCAATCTGCCTGGCATTGCGCACGGCGCGATGTAGATTCGCTCGAATATTCTACGCGCGGCACTATTTTCAGAATGTACCT
>JBBRGM010000371.1:0-4966 GCA_038240725.1 Burkholderiales bacterium
GTAAATCGCGATGGAAGATACGCCGGTTCAACCCACTACTAAGTTTCGGTGCGATGAAGCCAGCTCGGGAACTGAACAGGACATGGCGTTCGACAATAAGCTATGAATCATGAACGCCATGATCGCGGCTCGCTGGAAAGCATGGTCGAAGAAGTCGCGAGCGGCTTGGAAATCTACCGGTCTTCGAATTTCTGGACCAGCCTGAACACGCTCAACAACGCGATGATCGATGAGCTCGGGCTGAAAAATTTCAAGCGCACCGTCTCGCAGAACTACTTCAACTGGCTGGTGATCAGCCGCAAGGATATTCAGTTCAAAAGCGTCCTGAAGAATTTCCTGCGGCGGCCGACCTTGCAACCGTTGTTGAATCGCATGCGCTCGCCCGAGCTGCTTCGCACGACGGTCAATCTCGAGAGCGGCATCGGCAGCAAACAATTGCTCGTCTACAAGCTGTTCGTCGGCATGTTGTGGGAGCTTGCCGTGCAGGAGGACTGGGCCGGGCTTTCTCAGCGGCTCGAAGAACCGCTGATCGGCAATCCGATCGAGATCCGTAGAAAGGGCAAGCTGATCTCGCAGGACCTGGCGAATTCAATCCGCGAATACAACTCGATCTTGTCGCAGGATCGCGCCATGGCGACAACGCGCAAGCGCGTCGCGGAGCTCGGTGCCGGTTATGGGCGGCTGGGATATGTTTTTGCGCAAGACCACCATACCAGCTACTACATCTTCGATATCCCGCCGGCGCTCTCCGTCTCGCAGTGGTATCTGCGCGAGTTGTTTCCGCAGAAGAAGATTTTCCAGTTTCGCCCGTTTGCCTCGTTCGCCGAGGTCGAACGGGAGCTTGAGGAGTGCGACCTCGCTTTCTTCACGCCGAACCAGCTCGAGATGTTTCCGGACGACTACTTCGCCATCTTCCTCAGCATCAGCACCCTGCCGGAAATGTCGATGCAGCAGGTCGAACATTACTTGCAAACCTTCAGTAGACTTTCGTCGAAATACGTCTACTTGAAGCAGTGGTCGGAATGGCTGAACCCATCCGATCAAGTGCAGTTTTCCAGACAGCATTTCGATCTCGATGCGAACTGGACGCTGCTGTACGACCGAATCGATTCGGTGCAGTCGCTGTTCTTCGAACGGCTTTGGCAAAAGCAGATTCGTCTGCCTGGGGCAGCGGTACTTGGCGAAACCTAGTCACTAAACGCAGAGGGCATTCGTGTCGACGACCGAGAACAAACCGAAATGAAGGCCGTGCTGCTCGCCGGCGGTCTGGGCACGCGCATCAGCGAAGAATCGCACCTCAAGCCCAAGCCCATGATCGAGATCGGTGGCAAGCCGATCATCTGGCACATCATGAAAATCTATTCCGCTTACGGCGTGAACGAGTTCGTCGTGTGCCTGGGTTACAAGGGCTACATGATGAAGGAGTACTTCGCGAACTACTTTCTGCATCAGTCCGATGTGACCTTCGACATGGCGAACAACAAGATGCACGTGCATCAGAACAGCGCTGAGCCGTGGCAGGTGACTTTGGTCGACACCGGCGATGCGACGATGACCGGCGGTCGCCTCAAACGCGTGCAAGCCTATCTCGGCGACGAAGATTTCTGCTTCACTTACGGCGATGGGGTCAGCGATATCGACATCGGAAAATTGATCGCTTTCCATCAAGCCCACGGCGGTCACGCCACGCTTAGCGCAGTGCAGCCGCCCGGGCGTTTCGGCGCGCTCAATTTCGAAGGTACGAAGGTGACCAGCTTCGAGGAAAAACCGCAGGGCGATGGCGGCTGGATCAACGGCGGCTTTTTCGTGTTGTCGCCGAAAGTGTTCGACTACATCGCAGACGACACGACGATTTGGGAAAGACAGCCGATGGAGCGCCTGGCGCGCGACGGCGAGCTGCAGGTGTTTTTCCACAAAGGCTTCTGGCAGCCGATGGATACCTTGCGCGACAAAAACCACCTCGAGGAGCTGTGGGCTTCGGGGAAGGCGCCCTGGAGACAATGGTGAGCACAGCGCCGGATTTCTGGCGCGCCAAGCGCGTGCTGGTTACCGGTCACACCGGTTTCAAAGGCGGGTGGCTGAGCCTGTGGCTCGAGTCGATGGGCGCACAGGTCGCCGGCTATTCACTGGCGCCGCCGACGGATCCGAGTTTTTGTGTCGTAGCCGGTGTAGAGAAATCGGTTATCGCCAACCGTAACGACGTGCGCGATCTGGATATGCTGCGCGCCTGCCTCGAGCAATTTTCGCCGGAAATCGTGTTTCATCTCGCTGCGCAGTCACTCGTGCGCCCGTCATATCAGGATCCGGTCGAGACGTACTCGACCAACGTGATGGGCACGGTCAACGTGCTCGAAGCGATTCGGCATTGCGCAAGCGTGCGATCGGTCGTCATCGTCACCAGCGACAAGTGCTACGAGAATCGCGAGTGGCTGTGGGGCTATCGTGAGACCGAAGCGATGGGCGGCTACGATCCGTACAGCAACAGCAAAGGCTGCGCCGAGCTGGTCACGACTGCATTCGTGCGATCGTATTTCCATCCCGATGACTATCAGCGCCACCATGTCGCGATTGCTTCCGGCCGCGCCGGCAATGTGATCGGCGGCGGCGACTGGGCAAGCGATCGCCTGCTGCCGGATGTCGTTCGCGCCATCGTTGCAAACCAGCCGGTGATGATTCGCAATCCCGGCGCGGTGCGTCCGTGGCAGCATGTGCTCGAGCCGCTGAGCGGCTACTTGTCTTTGGCAGAGGGCCTATACGAAAAGGGCGCGCAGTTCGCCGGCGGCTGGAACTTCGGTCCCTGGGATCACGATGCGCAGCCGGTCAAGCTAATCGTCGAGCAAGCGATCCGAGCTTGGGGCGAAGGCGCGCGCTGGGAGCAAGCGGACGGCGAGCATCCGCACGAGGCGCACTATCTCAAGCTCGACTGCTCCAAAGCGCATAATCTGCTCGGTTGGCAGCCCAAGCTCGACGTCAAAACGGCGCTGACCTGGACGGTCGACTGGTACAAGGCGTGGCGCGCCGGCCAAGACATGCGCGCGGTTTCGCTGCAACAGATTTCAAGTTACTCAGAGATGCAACCACGATGAATTCCCGCGAGTGCCGTTTTTGTCATGCGCCGCTCGAAGCTACGTTTGCCGATCTCGGCATGTCGCCGATCTCCAATGCGTTTCTCAAGCGCGAGCAGCTTAATTCCAAGGAATCGTTCTATCCGCTGCACGCGTATGTGTGCGGCAACTGCATGCTGGTGCAGATCGAAGCGGTCGAAAAAGCCGACCGCATTTTCAACGAAGAGTACGCCTACTTTTCGTCGTTCTCCGATAGTTGGCTGGAGCATTCTCGCAACTACGTCGAGCACATGACCGGGCGTTTCGGTTACGGTCCGTCGAGCTTCGTGGTCGAGATCGCCAGCAACGACGGCTATCTGCTGCAGTATTTCGCGCAGAACAAGATTCGCGTTCTCGGCGTAGAGCCCACCGCCAACACGGCGGCAGCAGCGCGCAAGAAAGGCGTCGATACTCTGGTCAAGTTTTTCGGCGTCGGCACGGCGAAGGAAATCGCGGCGAACAACGGCCAGGCCGACTTGCTACTCGGCAACAACGTGCTTGCCCACGTGCCGGACCTGAACGATTTCGTTGCCGGGATGAAGATTCTGTTGAAGGCGGGCGGCGTCATCACGATGGAGTTTCCGCATCTGCTTCGACTGATGCAGGAGAACCAGTTCGACACCATCTATCACGAGCATTTTTCTTATTTTTCGTTGCTGACGGCGGAACAGGTGTTCGCGAAACATGGGCTCACCTTATTCGACGTGCAGCAACTGAAGACGCACGGCGGATCGTTGCGGATCTTCGCAAGACATGCTGACGATGCAGCGAAGCCGGTTACGCCGGCGGTCGCATTGTTGCTGGCGGAAGAGCGCAAAGCCGGCCTCGACACGCTGATGACGTATGCAGATTTTGCCGAGAAAGTGCGGGTGACCAAACGCAAGCTGCTGCAGTTTCTGATCCAGGCGAAGGGCGCCGGCAAGACCGTGGTCGGCTACGGTGCGCCGGCCAAGGGCAACACGCTGCTCAACTACTGCGGCGTCCGCTCCGACTTCATCGACTATACGGTGGATCGCAGTCCGCACAAGCAAGGCATGTTTCTGCCGGGAACGCACATTCCGATCTACGGGCCCGAGCGCATCGCGCAGACCAAGCCCAACTACGTCCTGATCCTGCCGTGGAACATCAAAGACGAGATCGTCCAGCAGATGAGCGAAATCAGAACCTGGGGCGGCAAGTTCGTGGTGCCGATTCCCGAGGTCACCGTCATCACATGAAGTTCGCAAGCACGCCTCTGCGAGGCGCTGTTATCGTCGACCTCGATCGCATAGAAGATGACCGGGGGTTTTTCGCACGCTCGTTCTGCGAGCAGGAATTCGCCGCGCAGGGCATCGACTCTCGATTCGTTCAGTGCAACGTGTCGTACAACCGTTCGGTCGGCACGTTGCGCGGCATGCACTATCAGGCAGAGCCGAACGGCGAAGCCAAGCTCGTGCGCTGCACTGCCGGTGCGATCCACGACGTCATCGTCGACATCAGGTCGGATTCGCCGACGCATCTGCAGTGGTTCGGCGTCGACCTGACCGCGGAAAATCGGCGCGCGCTGTTTGTTCCGCGCGGTTTCGCGCACGGATTTCAGACACTCGCCGACCATTCGGAGGTGTTCTATCAGATGGCCGCGTTATTTCATCCGGACAGCGCGCGCGGACTTCGCTGGGACGACCCTGCGCTCGGCATCCGCTGGCCGACGAAGGATCCGATCGTTTCCGCGAAAGACCGGGCGTATCCGTTGCTGGATCGCCCCGCCAAGTGAAGATTCTGCTGATCGGTGCGAGCGGGCAGCTCGGCGCCGATATCGTTCGCAACAACACCTGTCACGATATCGTTGCGCCGAATCGAGCGCAGCTCGACCTCGAGAACGC
>JBBRGM010000372.1:0-4964 GCA_038240725.1 Burkholderiales bacterium
GTAAGGAATTTATTGCGAACCTACTCAAGGGATACTGCGCGCTTTGCGAAATTGAACATGCGTGCTCGACGCGTGTTTAGTGTGGGACGCTGGAAGGCGAGTCTACTCCAGAGACTATTCAACGCAACAGTAGTGTTTCGCCGCATGGGGCAATGGCAGCATACTTTCTCCGCCGACATCTAACCGCATCTCTCAAGCCGTGAAGCTTGGTGACTGTATCTGTAAAGCCTTGCTCGCGACTTGAAGGCTACGAGTGCGGCAAGTCCGAGCGCTACTAAGCGCGCCTCGGAAAGCTCAGCTATGGTAGTCACTTCGCCAGAGACAATCCGGCGAAAAAAAACCCACGCACTCGATGCACTCGAAAGAGTTCGCTGGACTGTCGAAAAGCGAAGTATCGAGAGCTACCGTCCCGCCTGCATTGGGAAGAGCGCGTGCGAAGACAAGCTCGAAGAATCTCCGAACGCGTTGACCATTCGAACCTTCGACGAAAAAATCAACGTTAATCGCATCGTGCGTATCTGACACAACTCCGCAGAATGTGCAGAGGTAATTGAACGGAATAAAAGGGAACGGAGGTGAGGTGTTGCCACCGTTTACGTGGATATCAAGGTCAACAAGATAGGGGTAATGGCTTGGGTCCCTTCCGTGTCATACACGAAGAATCCGGTCGCCGTCCCTCCGTCGTCAAATCTCACATCGTTTAGGCGCCACGTCAGGAGCGCCGCGCCCGCAGCACCGATTTGGCCCGATAGTCCCAAAGCTAGCGCCGCTGCCGCCAAAGAAGCTTTTAACTTGCGTGCTTTATTATCCTCGGGCGCCCCACGTCGGTACTGGGATTAACAGCCTCGCCGATCTATCACTATAAGCCGCAGAAATCCGTCGTAATGTGTCCTGGTGGCTACACCTAACCCGCCGAAATTGAAACGGTGTTGGCGGCACCGAGGCGGGTAATCCCAGTGTATGTCGCAGCTCACTGAGCTTTGGATGAACTTGCGCGCAGCTTGATCTAAGCTTGTGCGGGCCACTATCGCAATTGGCGTTTATCGGTCCCTTTCTGCGAATACGTAATGCACGAGAGAGTGCTGCGGTCGTGAGACGCTAAATCGAGACACCGGATTCGAGCCGTGCGCGTGCGTACGGAAATGCGCAGTGACTCCTTTCATAAATTGATGTGATGGAAGCGTTCTCTTAATTTTGGCAAGCTTACCTGTACGAACCGCACGTTTCAGTCCGGGATCGATTGGCCTGTAAAAGCGAACCATTCAGTCGCCGCGAGTTGACAGCGAGGGTGTCGATCGCGGTTTCACGCCGCAGCGAGTCGATGCGCCGAATGAACGTACCGCACAAACGTTCGGTTCTACCGCCTCTCTATGGCTCCAGGGCTGCGGCCATAGACAGTGATGCCAATCAGCAGCCCGCATGCACCCTGTAAAAAGGAGATCGCTATGAACCGTCTGCATCGGATCGTCGTTGGTCGCTCGTTGGGCAGCAATCTTCTCCGACTTCCTGCCCTCTTATGCGCAGCACTCTCCATTTCGCCCGGCAACGTTGCGGCAGATCGCGATGCCCATGCGATCAAATGCAAGAAACTTCACGCTCAAATACTGGCGGTTGCAACTACGGAAGGCTGCACCAGCGTGGTTGGACTTTGCACGGCAGGAACCATCGAAGGCAACCGAGGCGTGAACGGAACCACATACTTCACCGCCGATAGCATTGAGCGTGGACCGGCGACCGCGCTGGATGCGGCCTCCACGGTCTCCTATAGCGGTCTATTGGTGATTACAACACAACACGGAACGCTCACGTCCCGCGACACCGGCGTTTTCAACACGGTGCCGGCAGGCACCACGACCACCGCCGGATTTTTCAGCAGTTACGATCACGTCGAGAGCGGAACCGGTCGATTCGAGAATGCGACAGGCACTTTCGTGACTGGGGGCCACACTGTCGATGGACAGTTAGAGAGCGAAGTGCAAGGCGAGATTTGTATGCCTCGTTGAGGACATTCGCGAGCGGACTTTCAATAATGCGCTTTAGTAGCGATCGCGCGGGCCAGGCTCGACTGACAATCTCATTCGAGTCTGGCACTGTCACCGCTCTACGTACTCGCGCATCTGACGCCGCATGCGTTAGATGCTGGGGATGGACGACCCTCGCTTTGACCGCGATCGAAACTAAAGGTCGCGCGATCGGGGCCTTCTCCTCGAATACGTTCTCGGCGGGCGCCGGTGGATGTGCGCCAATGGATTTGGTGGAAGGGTTATCCATCTCCGCCTTTTGGTCGATCCGCAGATCGCGCCGGACCGGCTACGGTTCTCACTCGTCTATCCATGGAGGCGAGATGACTATCCAAGCCGAGCTAAACCCTTATACCCCGCCCCGCGCTGCTCTCGAGCATGAGGCGCATAGACCGCCATCGGACATACGAATGTTTCCGCGCTTCAGCGCGTGGGGAGTCTTCGGCCTTGCCATGGTGACCTTCGGAATTTATTACACCTACTGGCTCTACAGCCGCACCAAGATACTGAACCGTCTGACGCCAGCGGACCCCATACCATCGGGATTGGGAATTGCCGCAATTTTGCTGATGGCGTGCACCATAGCTTTCGAAATCGCGCGGGGCGCGTATGGTGACGACGGTTTTATACGGGTAGTTGCCTCGGTAGCCAGTTTAACGAGCAGTGCTGCCAACCTGATTTGGGTTTTCATGTTCCGCAATCGGTTGAACCAGCATTCTCAGGCGCAACCCCGTCGCGGCTACTGGGTATACGGATTGCCAACCTTCTTTTTGCAGCCGCTGTATCTGCAGTACAAGATCAATGAGCAGATCGATGCGCAATTAGCTGCAAGCGCGCCGGCTGAAAAGAATTCGCACGTTGGCCAGCAACACGCATAACAAGCATCGACGATCTTGGACCCGCGACGACGTTTAGCGCGGCCAAGATCGCCGGGTGCACTACCCTGCCGCACTTTCGGAGTCACCGCCTCCATCACTGCAGTTTTCGCCCGGCGATGAATGATCGGACGATTGGGAGCGTCGCTAGCGGCGCCCGAATGTCATTCCGCAGCAATGAGCGCCCAGCACGTGATCGCGCTACAGACCGAACTCCAGCGACCAAAGCCTTTATAGATCTGCGCCGCCAGCGCGGCCTGCTGTCTGAGCGTGCCTTCCGCTTTGATCTGCGGATCGGAAATGTTTCTCACTGCGAGCCACCGCGGCGCCTTCGCCCCCATCGTTTTGCACACCATTCCGAGCACGGCATCGCCCATTTCAGACGCGTCGCCGAGACCTTGCAGGTGATAGTGATCATCCGATGTATCGAAGCCGAAGAAATCGGTCGTCACCACCGATTCCGCAAGTGCCTTGGGCGATACGGCGAAGATCTTCGGTAACCGAGTATTGTCTTTCGGCAGCTGCGGCGCGTTTACTTTGAACAGAGCGCGCGCCGTCGGAAAATGTTCCTTCTTGGGCGCGACGCTGGAAGAGTAGTCTTGATGAAACGGCTGGCGCTTGAACTTTGCGGTGCAGTCGAAGCGCACGATCGGGCTGATCACGACGTCGCCGACTTCGAACTGCTTGCCGATGCCGCCGGACGTGCCGGTGGTCAGCACCAGTTTCGGCTGCACCTCGTCGATGATTTGCTGCCAAACGTCGATGTTGGGAAGCTGCGGGCCGTCTTGCGACATGTGCGAGTCGGATTTAAATACGACAACCGATTTGGAACCGATCGTCGTCGTCCAGTACGTGCCCAACCGCTTGGCCTGCGTTGCCGGGCAGCCGTTGCGCATTTTGCGCGCGATCTTGGCGTAGTTGTGCGTGTACGGCCGGTAGTCGTTGCGCGAATCCTTGCCGGGTGTCAGCACACGGCTTAGCGCGTGACCTTCGTCGACGGTCCAGGTGACCAGCAGTACGTCGGCCCTCGGCAGGGGACTGCCGGCGCGTCCACGTGGCGCAGCACCGGTCTTCGGCTCGAGGCCGCGCGGCCACTTCACGTCGGTATACCGGGACAGACCGGTTGCGGTGGTGAATGCGAGAAATTCGCGGCCTTCCGGCGCTTCGGAATCGAAATCGATAATCTCGCGTCGAATATCCTCCACGCTCGCCGACCGTGCTGCCTCCGCGACTGCGAACGTCGATGCAGGCGCAGGCGACTTGATTGGATCGAAACCCAGATTGCGTTCTACCCATTTCGAATCGACGATCATGGCGTTCCTCCTTCGTGTGCGGTAAGTGAGCTCGAGCAGGCGTGCCGAGAGCGGCGGTGAGTTGCGTGCCCGCGCAGAGCCGGTGTCGATACGTTGCGCGTCGCTCGATCTATTGCGTGTCGAAGCGGCCGCCGACCTTGATGTCGTATGGCAATCCTGGAGCGTGTTGATCGAGCAAAGCAGAAACTTCGTCGCGCAGCTCCGCGACGTCTCGTTCGAGATACACGCAAAGGCGACCGGAAAAGATGCCGACTCCGCTGACGCCGTCGATTGCGAGCAGCACCGGCGAGAGGCGGCGCTTGATGTCGGGTAATGATTCGTGTGGGGCCATAGGAATGAACTATATCGAGAGCTCGACGCCGAATGCGTTCAGCACGAGCTCGATATGATTTGCGATCGTGTAGCTGGTCGAGCCGGCGAACAGCAATCCCGTCGCTGCGCCCGATTTGCGCTCGACGATCAGCGATCCGGAATCGCCTGCGTTCGAAAACGCGACGCCTTTCAGACCGCGGATGAGGATCTGATCGACGAACGTCAGGTCGCCCTTCTCATAACCGACCTTCACGTCAGCGCTAATGTCTTCGATGACGCCCTGCGTGTAGCCAGTCGTGCGCCCGACCTTATGCACGGCCATTTTCTCCGCCGCGGCGATCGGCGTGGTCGAAGACAATGACACGCCGTTTACGAATTTGGTTGAGACGAGCTTGCTGCGCGTGAACTTCGCGATCGCCGCGTCGATAGCGTTGCCGGTTTTC
>JBBRGM010000373.1:0-4941 GCA_038240725.1 Burkholderiales bacterium
CAGACGATACTAAATCCGCTAAAAGGCGTGAGAATGCCCGCTGAATTTCATTACTACGAACCGGTCAACGGACACGGACTGCGGCACAATCCTTTCAAGGCAATCGTGGCGCCGCGGCCGATCGGCTGGATCTCGACGAGAAGCGCGACCGGAGTATTGAACCTCGCGCCTTACAGCTTCTTCAATGCCTTCAGCGACGCACCGCCAATCGTTGGGTTCTCTTGTACCGCAGAGAAGAAAGATACGTTGCGCAACGTCGAGCAGACTGGAGAATTTGCTTTTAATCTGGTCACCCGCACGCTGGCGAAGAGCATGAATGCGAGCTCTGCTTCCGTCGCGCCCGAAGTAAGCGAGTTCGAATTGGCCGGCGTTACTCCGGCGCCGTCACGCATCATCTCGGTGCCACGCGTGGCGGAGAGCCCGGTCTCGTTCGAGTGCAAGTGTACGGAGATGCTCCAACTGAAGGGCGCGGACGGCGTCAAAGCGCCGGCATGGCTTGTTCTTGGCGAAGTTGTCGCGATACATATCGACAAGTCGCTGCTGCTCGATGGGATCTATGACACGGCCGCCGCTCAACATCTCGCGCGCGGCGGTGGCGTTTCGGACTACTTCTGGGTTGGCCCGGAGACGTTATTGCGCATGACGCGACCAAGCTGACAGCGTCCTACTTTTAGTTCGCCCTCAAGATTGATATATCTCCCGCCGCCTTCCAACTGCGTGTCACCTCATTGATCGAAGCCGCTGCCGATCGATCTTGTCTGTGCCGGTCTTCGGCAGTTCATCGAGATACTCAATCGTGCGCGGATACTTGAACGGCACAAGTGCGCGCTTGACGAAGTCCTGTAGCGTCTTCGTCGTCGTCTTGTCCGCGGTGTGACCTGGCCGCAGCGCGATGTATGCCCTCAAGGTCATCAACCGGTTTTCGTCCTCGATCGCGAGCACCGCGCATTCCCGCACGCTCGGATGCTCCGCCAGCGCACGCTCGACTTCCATCGGATGGACCCACTGCCCACTTACTTTTACCAGGTCGTCAGCACGACCTTCGAACCAGTAGTAGCCGTCGGCATCCTCGCGGAAGCGATCCCCGGTGTAGATCCAGCCTTCCCGCATCGTCTCGCGCGTCTTATCCGGCCGGTTCCAGTAGAACGGCGCGTTCGAATCACCACGCACCCACATGATGCCGGGTTCGCCGACCCCAACCGTGTGGCCGTCCGGGTCGCACAGCTTGATCTCGTAGCCCGGCACGCGCGCCCCGCTCGCGCCCGGCTTCTGGCGCTCCAACCGGTTGGAGACATAGATGTGCAGCACCTCGGTAGATCCGAGCCCTTCGACGATGCGCAGCCCATGGCGCCGCTCCCACTCAGCGAACATTTCCTGCGAGAGCGTCTCGGCCGCGGAAATGCATAGACGCAAACTCGAAAGATCGCGTCGCTCCGCACCCGGCTGCACGATCAGCGCGTTGTACAAGGTCGGCAGTCCGAAAAGGATGGTCGGGCGATGCCGCTCGATCACGCCGTACACCGCATCCGGGTCGGGCCGTCCCGGGTGCAGCACCGTGGTCGCGCCGACCGAAAACGGGAAAGTAATCGCGTTACCGAAGCCGTAGGCGAAGAAGATCTTCGGCGGCGAGAACACCACATCGGACTCGCGGATACCGAGCACCCGCCTGGCATATGATTCGTGCGTGTAAGGGGCGTCGTGGTGCAGATGGACGACACCCTTGGGCCGGCCGGTGCTGCCCGAGCTATACATCCAGAACGCCATCTCGTCGGGATGCGTCTCGACCTCGTCGAGCGCCGCGCCCGCGCTGCGTATCCAAGCGTCCCATCGTGTCATCTCCACCAGTTCGAGCGGAGGCGGCGCACCGTCGCCCACTACCACCAGGTCGCGCAGCCGGCTCGCGCGCACGTCCGGATGGGCAAGAAGACTCGCGAGCGAATGGTGCACTATCGCGGCCTCGGCGCCGCTATCGCTGAGGTAGTACGCAACGAGCTCCGCCGGCGAGAGTGTGTTGACGAGCACGGGCACGAAGCCGGCACGTATGGCGCCGAAGATCGCCGCGACGTATTCAGGCGTATCGAGCATTACCAACAATACGCGGCTGCCGCGCGCGAGGCCCATCGCGGCGAGTCCGTTGCCGACCCGGCAGGCGAGGTCGCAGACTTCTGCGTACGTGAGCGTGCGGTCTTCGCAGATGACGGCTGCCTTGTCTGCGCGGCCGGTGACCAAGTTGTCGAACAGGATGCGCGCAGCGTTGTAGCGCTCGCGCACCGTCCAGCCGATCTCCTGCCCTCCGGGCATGTTGGCGCCACAGGGGTCGGCCAGGCGCTCCGTGTATGCCGCTCGCGGTTCGGCGAAGCGCTCGCGATCGACGCGCGCCATGAAGCGCGGCGCCTGCGTGCGCAACCGTTCGTCGGGCATGCGGCCGCTGCGTGTCATGTAATCGTAGACGAGCTGCCACGGCGCGAGCGTCATCTTCTCGGAGATCCGTTCGTACCAATATGAGCTTGCGGTTGCGGCAGCCACGATTTTCTCTGCGATCGGTTTGCGGGCGCGCTCGAACTCGGCGAGGCCGTCTGCGATGTTTTCACCATGCGCATCGAGCGCAGCCGCGAGCGCGATCGAGTCCTCCATCGCGAGGCGCGTTCCGGAACCGATCGAGAAATGGCCGGTGCGCGCGGCGTCACCGATCAAAGCGATGTTGTCCGCGGTCCACTGCGCAGTCCACAGCAGCGGGAAGTTGCGCCAGATCGAACGGTTCGAGATGAGCGTGTGCCTATCGAGGTCGGGAAGAAATACACGCTCGCAGTAGACCCTGCTCTCCTCGTCGCTCATCCTGTCGATCCCGGCTCGGTACCACGTCGCCGCGTCGCACTCCACGATGAACGTGCTCATCTTGGGCGCGTAGCGGTAGTGGTGCGCTACGAAGTGGCCATGCTCGTTCTCACGAAAAGTGAGTGTGAGGCAATCGAACGCCTTCGTTGTCCCGTACCAAGCGAACTTGTTCTTGAGATAACGCACGCGCGGGTGCAGTCGGCCTGCAAGCGACCGGCGAACCATGGAGTTCACGCCGTCAGCACCGACCACCAGGTCGAATTGAGAGAGCTCGGCGAGACTTCCGATCGTGCGCCCGTGCTCGACGCGCACGCCGGCCATCTCGCACCGACGCTCGAGAGTCGTCAGCAGTTGCAGGCGGCCGATCGCGGAAAACCCATTCCCGTCTACGAATACTGCCTCGTCGCGGTGCACGATCTTCTGCTCGGGCCAGCGCTCCATCTGCGCCTCGAGCAGTTTGAAGATCTGCGGTTCCCCAGCGCGCAAAAATTCGAGCGCACCGTCGGAAAAAACCACACCGAATCCGAAGGTCGCGCCATGCAAATTCTGCTCGAGGACCAGCACCTCGTCCTGCGGACGTCGTCGCTTCAGGAGGAGACTAAGGAAGAGGCCGGCCGGGCCGGCACCGATGATCGCGGTTCGCATCAGGCAATAGGAATTCGAACCGTAGCACGCGTGGCGAGAGTTCTCAAGGCGGGCTCATTTGGCATCGGCCGACGCGGCCCGTGGAACCGTCAGAAACCGTGCCGCTCACGTTCGTGAATCACCGCGTGAGTCGATAACGGACATCGGCCAAAGCGGAATCAGTTCGCGCCGCCGCTCAACTACGGTAGCGCAACGCATCGACCAGAAGCCCAAACGGCGGTGAGGTCTGGCGGCGGCTCGGGTAATACAGGTACAGAGGCAGTCCGACGACGTTACGCTGGTCGGAGACAGAGCGCCATCAACGATCAATTAGCATTAGCAAGTCGAGCTCGCTTTCCACTGCTTGAAATGCAGCATCGCCGATCACGGCTCGCGCTCGTGAGTCCAGTAGCGCCTTGCGTTTTGCATCGACGATGCCCGCTGCAGCCAATCGGAGGCGCATGCGAAGCTTTCCTCGTCTGAGCCGGCCTCTCCGCAACTATGCCTTTCAGTAAATACGCTCCCGCAGTGCATGTCCTTAAAGTGCCCTTGCAACATTCACTTCAAAGGAGAGCAAGATGAAACTTTCACTACCTTTCAAATCGAACGGCGACGTGCGACTGCAATCGGCCGTCGCAGGATATGAGCTAAGTGCTGTAGAGCTGGACGCAGTTTATGGCGGAACGTTGAATGTCGAGATCTCGGCCTATATCCCCATGTCGACAAGTCATCCGAAGACTGAGACCACATTACCTCGAGTGCCTTACAAATAATCCGCTCGAGTTGCGACTACGAGAAGCGATCTACGTTTGCGAGGGAGAGCCCGCTCCAACTAACATTGGGCTCTCCCCAGTCGCATCCAAAGCAGTCATGCAATTTCAGCGACTGGCCAACGTCGATCATTTACGAGTGCGGGTCGAACTCGCTCGCCCTACCCTAACTTTTCCTAAGGCAGTCCTTTCTTTCGCCTAGCGGAGCCGTGCCAGAAACCTATCCATAGAGCTCACTGCGCTCCCGCATACGAGATGCGATAGATCACGCCGTTCGCATCGTCCGTGAGCAAGAGCGCGCCGTCTTTCGCGACCGCGAGCCCCGTCGGTCGGCCGAACTGTGCCGCGCCATTTTCCAAGGTGAAGCCGGTGACGAAATCTTCGAAGCGCGTCGCCTTGCCGTCCTCGAACTTGACGTGCACGATCTTGAAGCCGCTCGGTGGGTTGCGATTCCAAGAACCATGCAATGCGACGAATGCATCGTTGCGATACGCGGCGGGAAACTGATTGCCGGTGTAGAACACGAACCCGAGCGGCGACGAATGCGCGGGGAAGTCGAGCACTGCGGCCTCGGTCTTGGCGCAAAACGCTTCGCGCGTCATGCCTTCGGGCTTGTCGCGCGTCGGATCGATGCGTTGCTGCCCGAAGCAGCGCGGCCATCCGTAGTCTTTGCCTTCGCTCACATGATTCAACTCTTCAGGCGGCACATCGT
>JBBRGM010000374.1:0-4937 GCA_038240725.1 Burkholderiales bacterium
CTTGCGCGTTGCGCGTAGGCGCGGGAACACGAGGCATCCGGTCCACAAGAACGCGTAGCGATGGATACCACCCGAGTGCGTAGCGTTGCTTACTTGTGAGTGCAACGACAAGACTCGACCGCAACGCTGGCGATTTCTTACTTCATGACTTTCAAAGGCACCGTCGTACGTGCGGTGCTCGTCGCCCGCCTATACGATTCGCACATCCTCAATGATGTTCTTGGGTGCGCGGTGTGATGCTTGCTTTGAGACAACACGCAGAGTCCAATTCGCTAATGAGTCGCGAAAAGAAAATCTGCGATTGGACAAACGTAACCAGAAAGCTCAATCAGAGTCATGCGGACCCGAGGTCAAATAAGCTCGCTTTCTAAAGGAAAAACCATGAAGCACAAGACGAAGGTGAAAGTTGGCTCCAAGCAGCGGCGAATCGACATAGTCACCAGAATTATCGTGGGATCGCATCAACTACGCGGGGCACTGCGCTTTAACTCATGCGAGATGGTGCGGTGATGATTGTTGAGTCGGCAAGATTGCACGTAGGCCGAGCTTAATCATCACTGAGCGGCAGGTGAAAAAGCGTTCTTCAAATAAAAGCCGCACATAGGACACGGTGGGCCATACCTGGTAGGTGGGAAGGTCGCACTCCTCGCACTACCAGCCGCTCACTGTGTCCTACTTCGTTTCAGGCAGGGCGTTGAAGTTTTTTCCGAATCAGAGTCGACGCATCTCGCGTTCGCGGCGCCGACATCGACCACTCGTCCTGCTTTCGACCACCGAGCAGCGCACCCTCCCTTTGCGTACGTCGTCAGCCTCATGATCTCCGTGTGCCGGCCTCGGCTTCGTCGGCGCGGATCTGCTCGATTGATCGTTCGCGGTGCTTCAACCACCAGCCGTATTGCACCGGCCAGTCGTCCATAGCATCGAACGCTTTTCGTCCAAGCGCGATCTCCGCCATCTGCGGCCAGCATGGGTTGACGAGAGCCTCGCGCGCGATGGCGATCAGGTCGGCCTGACCCTTCTGCAGAATCTCCTCGGCGGCGACGGGGTCGACAATGAGCCCGACCGCCATCGATTTGATGCCGGCCTCTCGCCGCACGCGCTCGGCGTAGGGGACCTGGAAGCCCCAGGTCCTTTTGACGCGCGCCGCCGTCGCCGAGCCAAACAGGCCTCCCGATGAGCAGTCGATGACATCGATGCCGCGCGCCTTCAGCTCTTTCGCGTAGGCGACGGTATCGTCCATCGTCCAACCGCCTTCGAGGCCGTCGACAGCGGACACACGCACAAATACGGGCTTGTCGCTCGGCCACACGGCGCGCAGCGCTTCTGCAACTTCGAGGGGAAAGCGAGTGCGGCCTGCGAGGTCGCCGCCGTAGGCGTCGTTGCGCTTGTTCGACAGGGGCGAAAGAAACTGGTGCATCAGATAGCCGTGCGCGTTGTGAATCTCAAGAACTTCGAAGCCCGCTTCGAGGGCGCGGTTGGCCGCGTCCACCCAGTGGCCTTTGAGGATCGCCAGCTCGGACACGGAGAGTTGCCGGGGCACGATGTGGCCCTCGGCCATCGGCTCGGACGTAGGCGCGACGGTGTCCCATCGTTTCTCGCCACGGGCGAAGTCTTCCGCCGTCAGCGCCCCATTGCCGAACCAAGGTCGCTGCATGGAGCCCTTGCGCCCGGCGTGCGCGAGCTGGATGCCGGGTACTACGTTCTGCGCTTTCATGAACTCGGCGATGCGTTTGAGCGGAGGCACGTGCGCGTCCGACCAGATGCCCAAGTCACCGTTGGTGATGCGACCCTGGTCCGTCACCGCCGTGGCCTCGATGAACACGCAAGCCGCGCCTCCGAGTACCAGCCGGCCCCAGTGCGCGAAGTGGAAATCTTGGGCGATTCCATCGACCGCCGAGTACGTCGCCATCGGTGCGATGATGATGCGGTTTGCGAAGGTGATCTCGCGGATGGTGATGGGCGTGAAAAGCAACGGCTTGATCATTGGCGGATGTGGTCCCGGAAGTGTTTTGAATGGCGCCGAACTGTTTGAATCGCGCGGGGTGCTTCGGGAGGCGAGAGCACCAGGTGCGGGTCCGGCACCTTCAAGTATTGCATGACCGGCTGCGCGAGACACGTCGGCGATCGCGCCTCGCATATGGAGGCACACACAATGACGAGTGGATACGGGCCTTGCTGAAGAGTACCGAGCAACTCGGTCCGCGCCGGTGGGCATCCACGCAACCGGCGACACACACTTGCCGCGCTCAAACCCACACGCGCGGCAATTTAGGCATACGGCAGACGTTGTCGTCGCAATTGCTCAATGCGCCTGGCTCTACTGACTGCTTTAGCCCGGGGCAATCGCACGGGCCGCGAGCTGCGCTCGATCAGTCCGCCAACGCCTTCACGCTCAAATCGCGCTCTCCACTTCGCCACGGTGCGCCTCGATAAGCCGAAGGCTTCGGCAACCCTCTTCACAGAGTGCCCATGTGCAACGATCTGTTGGACCATCTGCTCTCGACCTCTTGGGGTAAGACGTGCATTCTTATGGACGTTCATTCGGGTCTCCAATCGGGTGGGTGACGTCTGGACAACATCACTTTCTCCGATTGGCCCGGAGTGAACAACCTATTGCAACATCACAGTCGAAGTGCGATACGTCGTTCACCACCGAGCCGATTGCGAGCACATCCAGATCGACGAACAACATCTCCTGACTCGCGCCGAAGTATTCGTCGCCTACATTGCGGCCGCCGATAATGGTGGCCTGGTTGTCGACGGTGAACGACTTGTTGTGCATGCGCCGGTTCACTCGCGAGAAGTCTGTCAGATAGCGCAATCGCGGTCGTCGTTGGGTAGTAACTGGTACCACCACTTGAGTTGACCGCTTTTGGCATCGAGTGCGACCACCGAGTTGGTAAACAGATTCGCACCGGGCCTTACATTCCTGTTGTAGTCCGGTCCCGGCGGAAGTCGCGAGTGCTGGATAGTGCATCTGAGCCGTTGGTTGTAGATCGGCAATGCCAACCTAGCGCCTACAGAAGGAAATCAATCGGAGCCGAGCGCTAACTGGCGGTCTATTTGATGCATGCAACCGCATCGGGTAAGCTCATCGCGTAAACCCGTCAGCGGGATGGGCACATGTCAACGCTGTTATGGAGAACCGGATAATGGAAAACGAAGAACGAAAAGGCGGTCAGCAGACAGATTTCGGTATTTTTTATCCGCTAGGGTATATCGTCGCCGCCTTTCCTAAGCGGGAGGATGCGATGCGCGTGCAGCAGGATCTCTTGGCGGGCGGGTACGATCCCGCGGATTGCGTCGTCTACAACAGCGAAGAAGTAGCTGCCACCGCGTCGGAGAATTTGAACGACAACAGTGGATGGCTCGCTCGCCTGGGCAAAAGCGACGAGGCAGTACGCGCGCACTTAACTGCTGCCAAGCAAGGCGCCGCGTTCATGCTCATCTATGCGCCGGACGAGACCGAAGTCGAGCGCGCGATGAACGTCATCCGCCGCGTACCGTTCGAGTTAGCGCACCGCTATCGCCGGTTCGCGATTCAGGACATGAAATAGTCGATAGTGCAGGCAAGCGGAAGGCCCTAATAGCGTTTTTTCAAACACTCGCTGCTCGCGCTTGTCGCTCGCCGCCGGCTCGGGGGACTGGGCCATCCGCATCGCCTTTGGCGTAAGGGGAAAATGTAGGAAGAGTCGCATCGAGTGGACCCAAACGCGCGCCTCGCGCCCGTCGGGGTGCGAGGCGGAGAGTGGCCGGGGCATGGCATCTTCGGTGTGGTTTGCCTCAACGCCCTGTATGGCTGGCACACCCAATCCGTTCAGGTCCAACTGGGGACGCAGACGCTGGCGCGCGAGCTCGATGAGCTGCATCAGGCGCTGGCCAAAACCGCTCGTCAATACCGGTTAGGTACCGACACTTTCTATAGCGTGCACCATCTTCTGTCCGAGAATTGGATCGAAGAGTTTTCAACTCGAATTTGCTGCGGCTTTTTCGTTGTCGCAGAGCGCTCGATCATGGTTCGGGTGTTACACGCGACTGATAATGCGTGATCGCCGCTCATGAATCCCGATATCGCAAACCAAGCAGGCAGTCGACTACTCGTTCCCGGACGCAATTGCTGGCGCCTCGAGCATGCAAACCGGCTCGCGTTTCTCATCGACGCCGCCGCGTACTTTGCCGCGCTTCGCTCGGCGATCGCACAAGCGAAGCGCAGTGTGTTCATTCTCGCCTGGGACTTCGACAGTAAAATCCGGCTCGTGCCGCAGGGCGCTAACGACGGCTATCCGGACGAGCTCGGCGAATTTTTGAAAGAAGTGGTCAAGCGTCAGCGCGACCTGCGCATGTACGTGTTGTCGTGGGACTTCGTATTTGTCTTTGCCGGTAACCGCGAGTGGATACCGCTCTACAAGCTCGGTTGGCGCACGCATCCGCGGCCGCGTCTGAGCTTTCACTTGGACGCCAAGCATCCCGTCAGCGGTTCGCATCACCAAAAAGTTGTCGTTATAGACGATGCCGTTGCGTTCGTCGGGGGGCTCGATCTTACGCATGGCCGCTGGGATACGCCGGAGCATCTGCGCGATCAGCCCTACCGCGTCGACCTGCATGGGAGGATATCGAGGCCGAACCACGACGTGCAGGCAATCGTCGATGGCGGCGCCGCGCGCGCTTTGGGCGAGCTTTGTCGCGACCGATGGCGACGGGCGACCGATGAGCGAACAATCGCCATCGACGCAGCGCCCGCGAATGATCCGTGGCCGCGCGGGCTCGCCTCGGAATTATCCGACATCGATGTCGCCATCGCGCGCACCGATCCGGGCTACGTTACCGGGCAGCCGGTGGAAGAAATACGCCACTTGTATGTGGATGCTATCGGGGCGGCGAAACGCTCGCTGTACCTAGGGAAGCTCTGAACAAGTTTTGCGGGCGCGACCGGGGGG
>JBBRGM010000375.1:0-4936 GCA_038240725.1 Burkholderiales bacterium
TGAGTGGACTCGCGGGTGCGCTCATCGCACCGTTGTCCGGCGTGCTGCCGACGATGGGCGTCTCTTACGTCGCGAAGGCGTTCATCACGGTAATCAGCGGCGGCGCGGCGATCATCGCCGGCACGCTGTCCGCGAGCACGCTGCTGGGCTCCCTCAATACCATAGCCAACTTCGTTGCCACACCGGTCATCGGTGAAGTCGCACTGCTGCTAGCAGCGATCATCCTGGTGCGCGTCCTTCCGCAGGGCATCACCGGCAAATACTTCCGGAGGGCACTGTGATCAGTCCACGCATGCGCATGGTTTGTTCGATCGTCGGTTTCGTAGTGGCGATGGCCGGTGTATTCGTTGTGCCGAAGGTACTCGAGCTGTACTCGGTCATCAACGCCACGATCTACGTCAGCATGGCGATCCTCACATTGAGCCTGGCGTTGATCTGGGGCGCCGGGGGCATTCTCTGTTTCGGGCAGGCTGCATTCTTCGGACTCGGCGGCTATACCTACGCGGTCGCCGCGATCAACTTCGGCGATTCCACCGGCGCGGTCATTCTCGCGATGATGGTGCCGGCATTGTTCGCGGCACTGCTCGGCTACTTCATCTTCTGGGGACGGATCGGCGACGTCTACCTCGGCGTGATAACGCTCACCATGACACTGATCCTGTTCAAGCTGTTCAACGCCACCGCAGGCGACGCATACAAGATCGGCAAGGCGGGGCTCGGCGGCTTCAATGGCATTCCATCGACGCCACCGCTCAATCTGCCATGGGACGTCGGCACCGCGTTAGCGCCGGAGGACATCTGGTACATCGCGGCCGCGCTGCTCGTGTTGTTCTATTTCGGATCGCGCTGGCTGTTGTCCACCTCGTTCGGTCGCGTTGTGATTTCGATTCGCGAGAACGAACGCCGCACCGAGCTGCTCGGCTACGACGTGCGGCGCTACAAGCTCGGCATCTTCACCATCGGCGGCGCGATGGCAGGCGTCGCCGGCATTCTGTTCGCCAACTGCGTATTCGTGAGCCCGACGATGTTCAGCTTGTTCTACAACGCGCAGGTCATCATCTGGGTCACCGTCGGCGGCATCGGCACGCTGCTCGGTCCGATCTTCGGCTCCATCGCGCTGCAGATGCTGGTGGCGAAGCTCGGGACCATCAACGGCCTCGATCCGAATCTCGTGCTCGGCGCGATTCTTATCTTGTTCGTACTGCTGGTGCCCAAGGGGATGCTGCCGGTGCTGCAGAGCGCATTCGAGCGTATGCGCAGAAAGCCGGACGCTGAAAGCCCACATTCCCCGGCGATCGCCGCGCAGCCTGCGCCGGCCCGCATTAGCGATGTGCCCACCGCTCTGCCCGCCAATGTCGAGAGCAGTGCGCCGCCGGCGTCGCCAACGCGAGCGGCAACTGCACAGCTGCCTTCGCAGCACTCTCCGCTCAATGCCGGGAGCAGTTTATGAATGCCGTCGCGCAAGCTCTAGCCGAACCTGCGACCGTCGCCGCGTCGACGCAGAACGCGATCATCCAGACGCGCGGACTGGTGATGCGGTTCGGCGGCGTTGAAGTTCTGCGCGGAATCGATTTCTCCATCGTGCCGGGCGAGCTGCGTTGTCTGGTCGGTCCGAACGGCGCAGGCAAGAGCACGTTTTTCAAATGCCTCACCGGTCAGCTCGCGGCAAGCGCCGGCGACATCCGCTTCAAAGGCGAACCGATCGCCGGACTGCCGAGCGTCGACATCGCGCGCCGCGGCATCGGTATCAAGACGCAGGTGCCGAGCTTGTACGACGGCCTCACCACGCGCGAGCACATCTGGCTCGCCGTGAAGCGGCACGTCACCGCATCCGGCGGGCTGCGTCGCGAGGTGCCCGCGCAG
Source organism: Burkholderiales bacterium (assembly GCA_038240725.1). GTDB lineage: Bacteria > Pseudomonadota > Gammaproteobacteria > Burkholderiales > SHXO01 > SHXO01. The sequence continues at coordinate 1,864 of JBBRGM010000375.1, forward strand.
GTCGAGCGTGTGATGAACGAAATGGGCATCGCCCACCTCGCCGACCGCATCGTCGGCCAGCTCGCGCACGGCCAGCGCCAGATGGTCGAGCTGTCCATGGTGACCGCGGCGCAGCCGGATCTGATTCTGCTCGACGAACCCGCGGCCGGCATGACGCACGACGAGGTCGAACGGCTGGCCGCGCTCGTGACGGGGCTGCGCGGCACCTGCTCGCTGATCGTCGTCGAACACGACATGCAGTTCATTCGCATGATCGCTCGCACAGTGACGGTGTTGCATCAGGGGCAAGTGCTGATGGAAGACGATGTGGAAACCGTGCTGCGCGATCGGCGAGTGCGGGATGTGTATCTGGGGAAAAGTGTGACGTGAGGCCGGAAGCAGGGGCCCCGCTTGGGGATGCGCCGAGCCGAATCGGCACAGCACGCCGACACCACGAACAATTGCAATCGCTGAGCTCAAAGAGGCGTGTATGAGTACTGCTTCACCCGTCGCGATGCTGGAAGTCGCTGGACTCAAATCAGGCTACGGCCGCATCCCGATCCTCATGGGGATCGACCTCACCGTGCGGCAAGGCGAGTTCGTCGGCGTGTTCGGCCACAACGGCATGGGCAAGACCACGCTCATGCGCACGCTCGCGGGTCATCTGCGCGCGACGGCCGGAACGATCCGTCTCGACAGCAAGGACGTGACGGCGGCGTCACCTCACATTCGCTCGCGGCTCGGCCTCGGATTCGTGCCGCAGGGCCGCGAGATTTTCGGCGGTTTGAGCGTGCGCGATAATTTGCGCATGGGCGCGATTCAATCGAAAGAACCGGATCGCCTGATCGCCGAAGTGCTGGAAGATTTCCCGCGGCTCAAGCCGATCATCGACCGCGCCGGCGGCGTGCTCAGCGGCGGCGAGCAGCAGATTCTCGCGATGGCGCGCTGTTTGTGCGCCGAACCGAAAATCGTTCTCCTCGATGAGCCGACCGAAGGCATTCAGCCGTCGATCGTCGATGAGATCGGCGAGACGCTGTTGCGGCTGCGCCAGCGGCGCGGCCTCACCGTGGTGCTGGTCGAGCAGTCGCTGGAATTCATTCGCAAGCTGTCCGACCGCGTGCTCGTGATACAGAAGGGCGCGTTCATTCGCGAAGTTGCGGCGGCCGGCATCGCCGCCCTCGCCGACGAATTCGTCGGCATGGAAACCGCCTCGGTAGATTAGGAGATCGAACCATGACTGTTGTGAAGAAGCCGACCCCCGCGGAATTTCTCGAAGTCGCGAAAACGCTCGGCATGCACATGACCGATGACGACGTGACCTCGTATCTCGATCTGATGACCGGCACCATCGACAACTACAACCGTCTGGCAGAGATGCCGAACTACGTGCCGACGGTGAGGTATCCGCGTACGCCCGGCTATTTTCCGGAAGGCGCGGACAATCCGAACAACGCGTGGTACGTAAAGACCACGATCAAGGGCGCCGACAAAGGCAACCTGGTCGGCAAGACCGTTGCGTTGAAAGACAACGTCTGCCTCGCCGGCGTGCCGATGATGAACGGCGCATCGACGCTCGAAGGCTATGTACCCGAAGTCGATGCGACGATCGTCACCCGCATGCTGGATGCGGGCGCGACCATTCTCGGCAAGGTCCATTGCGAGTATTTCTGTTTCTCCGGCGGCAGTCACACGAGCGCGTACGGCGCGGTACACAACCCGCTCAAACACGGTTACTCCGCGGGCGGATCGTCCTCGGGCAGCGCTGCGGTAGTCGCGAACAAAGAAGTCGACATGGCGATCGGCGGCGACCAGGGCGGATCGATCCGCATCCCCGCTGCTTACTGCGGCATCTACGGACTCAAGCCGACGTGGGGCCTGGTGCCCTACACCGGCGTAATGCCGATCGAATCGACGCTCGATCACACGGGTCCGATGACTGCGACGGTAGCGGACAACGCGCTGCTGCTCGAAGTACTCGCCGGCCCCGATGGTCTCGATCCGCGGCAAGGCAACTTGAAGATGGCGCGTTATACCGAAGCGCTCGGCCAGAAAATTTCCGGCCTGCGCATCGGTATCGTCAAGGAAGGCTTCGGCTTGCCGACGTCCGAAGAAGATGTCGATTCGATGGTGCGCAAGGGCGCCGATGTGTTCCGCCGGATGGGCGCAATCGTGGAGGACATCTCGATCCCCATGCACGCCGATGCGATGCCGATCTGGTCCGCCATCGCGCATGAAGGCGGCGTCGCGCAGATGATGCTCGGCAACGGTCAGGGCTTCACCTGGAAAGGCTTGTACATCCCCAGTCTGCTCGATGCGCACAGCGCCTGGCGGCAGCGCGCCGATGAATTGTCGGACACGCTGAAGGTCACCACCTTGACCGGCGCTTATCTGCTGCAAAAGCATCGCGGCCATTTCTATGCGAAGGCGCAGAACCTCGCGCGCAAACTCACCGCAGCCTACGACGATGCCCTCAGCAAGTACGACATGCTGCTGATGCCGACCTTGCCGATGAAGGCAACCAAGATTCCCGAAGCGAATGCGCCGCGCAAAGATTACGTCACGCGCGCGTTCGAAATGATCACCAACTGCGCGCCGTTTTGTGTGAGCGGTCATCCCGCGATCTCGGTTCCGTGCGGCATGAGCGACGGCTTGCCGGCCGGGCTGATGCTGATCGCGAAGCCGTTCGAAGAAATGACGTTGTACAAGGCCGCGAGCGCATGGGAAGCCGGCCCGGACTGGAAAGCGATCAAGCGTTGAACGCACGCGGCGTCTGCGCGATGCCGCCTGCAATCCGTTAAGACAAAGACGTTTCAAAGACAGGAGAACTGCACGTGGTCGACTACGAAATCTTCGAACTGGGCGATGTCGTTTTGCAGAAAGGCGCGACCTTGCCGGACGCCAAGCTCGCCTACAAAACGTTCGGCACGCTCAATGCGGACAAAAGCAATGCGATCGTGTTTTGCACGTACATGGCCTCGACCCATCTGGATAGTCAGTGGGTAATCAAGGAAGGCAGCGCGCTCGATCCGAGCAAGTATTTCATCATCATCCCCAACTGCCTGGGCAACGGCTTCTCGTCATCGCCGAGCAATAC
>JBBRGM010000376.1:0-4933 GCA_038240725.1 Burkholderiales bacterium
GCCGAACTTCTTCTGCATCGCCGCCAGAAACTCTTTGTTCTTGGCACTATCGATGTTGGTGAAGTACGAGCCCGAGATGAAAATGCCTTCGGCGTCCGCCCCCATGCTCTTGGCCGTGCCTTCGTCGACGGCAAGATTGCCGTACGGAATCTTCACGCCGGAAGCGCGCAGTTGTTTAGTCAACGTCACGTTAGGCGCGCCACCCGCGGTCGAGGTGATCAACGCATCCGGGTTCGCTGCCTTGAGCTTGCTGAGAATCGACGTCCAGTCCGATCCATCCATCGGCAGATATTCCTCGCCCACGACCTTGCCGCCGGTTTTTTCGATGTAGCCGCGGGTAAATTCCAGCATGCCGCGACCGAACGCGTAGTCGCTGCCGATCAAGAAGAACGTTTTCGCCTTGTAGTTTTTCGCGAAGTAATCGACGATCGGCGCGACTTGCTGATCAGGTACCCACGCATCTACGTACAGATATTTATTGCACGAGCGGCCTTCGTAGAACGACGTGTAGATGAATGGCGTCTTACCGCGCGTGACGATCGGCAGTCCGGCGTTGCGCGCAGCGCTGGTCTCCATCGAGATGAGTGCGTTTACTCTCTTTTGGAAGATGAGCGAGTCGAAGGCCTTTTGCGCACCGGCGGCGCCGCTGCCGTCGTCGGCGACGTCCAGGACGACCTTCTTGCCCATGATGCCGCCCTTGCCATTGATCTCTTCAACGGCTAACTCGGCAGACTGCACTACCGAAGGCGCGACCACACTGTTCGCCCCGCTCAATCCCACCGGAACGCCGATCTTGATCACGTCTTGTGCCATGGCGACCGAGCTTGCGACGCATGCACCGACAAATGCGGTGCCGACAGCTAGTCTCAACAGTTTTGAATTCATACCCCTTATCCTCCACTTAGATGACTGCAGTTTAGATTGCACCGGAGCGTTGCAGTCGCTGCGATCCGTGCTGTAGCGCGCGCAATGGCGCTGCTCATCTGAAGCGCACTAGAGGCGTGCGCCGCGCGTGAGCTCAGCACCATCGCGATACCGACATCAAAATAAAAAAGCCTTCGTTCCACCGAAAATTTTCCGGCGCAGTAACGAAGGCTTCATAGCCTGGTGTGATCGCGGCAGCCCTGCCGCGCAAATCCGTCGAGCGCTGCTAATCTGTCACGCTTTGCGCGCATCGTCAAGACGACTTGCGCATCGGCAGGCGCAGAACGCTTTTGCCCGTGCTGTTCGCCGCGTTGCTGACCGCATGATTGACGGGGCGCTGCGCCGATGCCCGTGGATCTTCGAACACACGATGCGCTGTGATAATCGAACGTGCTACGACGCCCATCGCGAGCCGCTGCTGCGTGGCCTGCTGCCGGATCAATTGATACGCGCGATCTTCACTCAGCGCTTTCACATCCATCAGGATTCGCGTTGCGCGCTCGATCTCGCGGCGGCTGCGCAATGTTTCCTCGAGCTTCGCTACCTTCGCCTGCAAGCGACCTTGATAGCCGTGCAGCGCTCGCGCCATCACCAGGCTCGACAGAATGCCCGCCGGACGAATCGGCTTGCTCACGAAGCAGTGCGCGTTGGAATCCAGCAGGCTTTTCAGCGCCGTCGGGTTTTCGTAATCGACGATCGCGATCAGCGACGGTTCGGCGCCCGGCGCGTTCGGCGGAACAGCAGCCGGACCCGCGGGGTAAGTCGCGAAGAATACGACGTCGGCGTCGGCGGGCAGCGCTGGCGGCCCCGGCCATACCAACGATGCCTGGCAGCCTACGCGACGTAAGTGCCGCATCAGCTCTTCCGCGTCGTGGTCCGCCGGATGAATCACCAGCACACGCGTGCCGCGCAGCTCGCGCACCGGATCGAGTGACATGTTCAGGTCTCCTTACCGTTCGTTTTGTTCTGCTGTCTGGTAGATCGAATCGCTGACGTCTTCTACGCCGCCGTAGCCCACCAGCCATGGATCGGGGCGAATCGGCTGGTCTGCCGTCCAGACTACGTCGAACGCGTCGACGCCGTTCCATACCCCGACCCGCGGCGTGAGCCAGGTGTGATTGTTGTCCTCGTCGATGATGATGCGGCCCTGCGGCGCTTCCATCTCGAGACCGCGTGCGCACTCGGCGATCCGCTGCGTATCCATTTCGCCGGCGATTTCGAGCGCTGCTGCAAACAAACGCACCGCTGCGTATCCCGAAGCGGCGTACTGGCTGATCGGCGCGTGCTTGCCGTAGCGGCTTCGATACGCAGCGACGAAGCGCGAATTCTCCTCGCTCGTTACGCTGCTGAAATACGGCGCAGCAGTGATGTGCCCTGCACATTCCGGGCGGCCCACCGCTACCAGCTCTGCTTCGGTGACGTTGTGGCTGGCGATCGGCATGTCGGCAGGATCGATCCCGGCATCGGCGTACCGCGAAAGCAATCCGCGTATCGATGCGCCGACGACCGTGCTGAACACGACGTCCGGACGCAGGGTTAGCACACGCGACAGTAGGCGATCGAGCTGCGCATCGGACGCTTCCAGCGGTATGTACAATTCGTCGAGCACTTCGCCGTCCTGGCGCTCTACCAGATCGCGCATCACCCGATTTGCCTCGCGCGGATAGATGTAGTCCGAGCCGATCAGAAGAAATCGGCGCGCACCGAGCCCGAACAAATAGCGCGCGAGCGGCAAGGTGTTTTGGTTGGTTGCAGCGCCGACGTAGATCACGTTCGGCGAAAATTCGAAGCCCTCGTACAAGTCCGGATACCAGAGCAGTCCGTTGCGCCGCTCGATCGATGGCAGCACCGCACGGCGACTGAGCGATGTGCAGCAACCGACGATCACGTTGACGCCATCTTCGGTCAGCAGCCGATCGGCATATTGGCGATACAGCGCAGGATCGCACTTCGCGTCGTAGTGGATCGGCTCGATCGGTCGTCCGAGCACGCCACCGCCCGCGTTCAACTCTTCGATGGCGAGCATCGCGCCGTGCACATGCTGCGTCGACAGAATCTCCGTCGGCCCGCTGCGCGAGAAGAGAATCCCGATGTTCCACTGGTTATCCTGAAGCCTGCGAACCGCGCCCATTCTGCTGGTTGCTCCCGCTTTAAAATCGGCGTTATGCGTCGCCCTCGTGCGGTGCCCGTTGCTCCGTTGTTGCTCTAACGCAACCAATCGCGCGGCGAGCGCATGATCATCCTCATAGCTGCGCTGATCGCTTCGCAATAAGCAGACCGGGCTTTCGCGATTCTTACCTCGGGCTACGCGATTGATTATTAGTGATTTACGCTGGACGCGGTGGCCGATTGCGCACTACGCAAGTGCGACCACCGCCCTGACATCAAGCCTTGCACATAATGCAGGCAACGCGTCTCCGCCGACAGCAACGCAATGTCCAGTCATCACAGGCTTTTACTCTGCTGCGGAGCGCGTTACCATGACGCACCAATTGGAGGCCCTCGTCCCGCTGCGTCGGCGTGCAACAACAAGAGCGAGGGTCGATTGAGGAGAAGCGTTGAACCCTACCGATATCGGGCGACCCGACTATTTTCATAAGGTCGTCGACTGCCAGTGGGCCTGTCCGGCTCACACACCCGTTCCCGAGTACATCCGCCTGATCGCCGCCGGGCATTACAGCGATGCCTACATGGTGAACTGGAATTCCAATGTGTTCCCGGGGATTTTAGGGCGCACTTGCGACCGTCCATGCGAGCCCGCCTGTAGGCGCGGCCGAGTCGAGGATCAGCCTGTTGCGATCTGCCGCTTGAAGCGCGTCGCCGCCGATTTCAAGGACGACATCACCGATCGGCTGCCGAAATCGCCGTCGCAGAAAAACGGTAAGCGCGTGGCCTGTATCGGCGCCGGACCCGCGTCGCTAACAGTGGCTCGCGATCTCCTGCCGCTCGGTTACGAAGTGGTGATCTACGACGCCGACAAACTGCCCGGCGGCATGATGCGCACGCAGATCCCGAAGTTCCGCCTGCCGGAGATCGTCATCGACGAAGAAGTCGGCTACATCCTGAGCCTCGAGCCGGAGCTGCGTGCAGGTGCGCGCGTCGACAGCTTGAAGAGCCTTCTGCAAGAGCGCTATGACGCGGTGTTCGTCGGCTGCGGTGCGCCGCGCGGACGCGATCTCGATATTCCCGGACGCAAACAAGCAGCGTCGCACATCCACATCGGCATCGACTGGCTGGCGAGCGTGTCGTTCGGCCACATCGACAGCATCGGCAAACGCGTCGTCGTGCTCGGCGGGGGCAACACGGCGATGGATTGCTGCCGATCGTCCAAGCGGCTCGGCGGTGAAGACGTGCGCGTGGTCGTGCGCTCCGGCTTCGATGAGATGAAGGCATCGCCGTGGGAAAAAGAAGACGCGATGCACGAAGGCATTCCGATCCTCAACTGCCTCGTGCCGAAGTCCTTCACGCATGACGGAGCGCGCCTGACCGGCGTGGCGTTCGAGAAAGTGACGCCGGTGATCGACGAGCGCGGACGCCGCAAGCTCGTGCCCGCCGGCGAACCCGATGTCTACATCGAATGCGATGACGTGCTGGTTGCGATCGGACAGGAAAACGCGTTTCCCTGGATCGAGCGCGATATCGGCATTCAGTTCGACGACGGCGGCATGCCGGTGGTCGATCCGACGACGCTGCAATCATCGTTGCCGAGCGTCTTTTTCGGCGGCGATGCTGCGTTCGGACCGAAGAACATCATCTGGGCGGTTGCGCACGGTCATGAAGCTGCGATCTCGATCGATCAGTTGTGTAACGGTGCGGACGTTCGCGCGCGCCCTGCTCCGCACGTGAACCTCACCTCGCAAAAGATGGGCATTCACGAATGGAGCTACGACAACGACGTTTCCAACGCCGGCCGCTTCCCGGTTCCGCTGAAGGATATGCGGATCACGCTGAAGGACATCAAAGTCGAGGTCGAGCTCGGCTTCGATCCCAAGCTCGCGTTCGATGAAGC
>JBBRGM010000377.1:0-4896 GCA_038240725.1 Burkholderiales bacterium
CCGTCGTAGTTAGCCACCGCCGCGACCCGATGCCCGATCGCCTGACAGCGATCTTCCACGCAGCGGCGCCAGCGGTCGACATCGTCGCGCGTGCGCAAATGCAATCCTTCCAGATTCAGGAACAAGATCTCGCGCTCGGCATCGTAGCTCACGCGCTCATCGAGCCCGAGGCCGAGCAAGGTGTCTTCCAACGCCATCGATTCGTTGCGGAAGATGCGCGTATCCATGATCTTCGGCTCGCGCACGATCGGAGCGAATTCCATTTGCGCGAGGATGTCGCGTTCGATATCGATGCCCGGCGCGACTTCGGTCAGCTCCATGCCTTCCAGCGTGCGACGAAAGACGCAGCGCTCGGTGACGTAGAACGCCGGCTGGCCTGCCTTCGCGGCGAGCGCGCCGTTGAAGGTGATCTGCTCGACACGCTTGATGAACTTCTTCGACTTGCCTTCTTTGAGAATGCGCACGCGGCCGTCTTCGATCGCGACCTCCAAACCGCCTGCTGTGAAGGTTCCAGCGAACACGACCTTGCGCGCGCTTTGGCTGATGTTGATGAAGCCGCCTGCGCCCGCCAGCCGTTTGCCGAAGCGACTCACGTTGACGTTGCCTTCCGCGTCGGCTTGCGCCATGCCGAGGCATGCCATGTCGAGTCCACCACCGTCGTAGAAGTCGAACTGCTGATTCTGATGAATCACGGCGTCGACGTTTACCGCTGCGCCGAAATCCAATCCGCCCTGCGGCGCGCCGCCGATGACGCCGGCCTCGACGGTAAACGCGAGGTAATCGACGAGCTTCTCTTCCGACGCGACTGCTGCGACGCCCTCGGGCATGCCGATGCCGAGATTCACCACACCGTTCATCGGCAACTCGAACGCGCAGCGGCGCGCGATGATCTTGCGCTCGTCGAGCGGCATGATCTTGCCGCGATCCACCGGTATGCGGTACTCGCCGGAGAACGCCGGGTTGTACGAGGTGCTGTAGGTCTGCAGATGATTTTCCGGCTTCGCGATCACCACGCAATCGACCATCACGCCCGGCACCTGCACTTGGCGCGGGTTGAGCACTTGATTCGCGCAGACGCGCTCGACTTGCGCGATGACGAAGCCATTGGAATTCTTCGCCGCCATCGCGAGCGCCAGCGTATCCAAAGTCAGCGCTTCGTGCTCCATCGTGATGTTGCCGGCGAGATCCGCAGTCGTGCCGCGAATCAGCGCGACCGTGATCGGCACGGCTTTGTAGAACAGCCATTCTTCCCCGTCGATTTCCATCAAGCGCACCAGTTCTTCGTGCGTGCGGCTGTTGGATTTGCCGCCATCCTGGCGCGGATCGACGAAGGTGCCGAGTCCGACCTTGGTCAGCGTGCCGGCGCGATGTCCCGCGATGTCGCGAAACAGCAAGGTCATCGTGCCGAGCGGCAGGTTGTACGCCTCGATGCGCTCGTCGACCGCCATTTGCGCGAGCTTCGGCACTAAGCCGTAGTGGCCGCCGATAGTGCGTTTGATCAGACCATCGCGCGCCAGGCGATTCAGCCCGCCGTCTTTGCCGTCGCCCGGCGCGGCGGCGAACATCAACGTGAGATCGCGCGGTCCGGCGGTGTCGACGAAGCGCTGTTCCAGCGCCGCGATCAATTCCTCGGGCGTGCCGCAGCCGACGAAGCCGGAGCAGGCAACGGTGTCGCCGTCGCGAATGATGGCGATCGCCTCAGCGGCAGATACGACCTTGCTCTTCATAAGAAAACCTTTCGTTCGGCATCTGGACGACTCAGCCGGAATGGCCCGGCATCGGCCGCTTGCAGCCCACCGGCGTGGCGGCGAGACGCAGCGCGGTTATACCATTTCCGCAAGACCGAACCGATCCGAGATTACGCGCATCGATCATTTGTTGCCCGTTTATCCCCGCGGCGTTACGCATTCGGGGCCGCCGATACTACAATCGTTGTTTCTCCAGATCGACAAGGCTCGCTCATGACCGCACGCGCACCCAAGCCCCGCGTGGTAAAAACATCGATATCGACCAGCGAGCTCACTCCGCGTTTTTCCTCGTTCCCTGCGCTGGGGCCCAACGGTTTCAGCCGCGTCTCCTACACCGAGTGGGGTCCGGAGCAATCCGAGCGTACGGTGATCTGCCTGCACGGGCTTACCCGCAACGGACGCGATTTCGATTTCATCGCACGCTATCTCGCGCAGCGCGGCATGCGGGTGATTGCGCCGGACCTGCCCGGTCGCGGCCGCAGCGAACGGCTTCAGCACGCCGAGGATTATGCAACACCGGCCTATCTCGGTGCGATGGCGGGGCTGCTCGCGCGCCTGCAGGTGCACGAAGTCGATTGGATCGGTACATCGCTCGGCGCGCATATCGGCATGGAGCTCGCGGCCAAGCACGCGGCGCCGATCCGCCGCCTGGTGATGAACGACTTCGGCGCGCGTACGCAAGGCGCCGCGCTCAACCGCCTGGGCAATTATCTGCGCCTCCAGCAACACTTCCGCACGCTCGAAGATCTGGAACAGCACATGCGGACGATCTACGCTCCGTTCGGCGATCTCACAGATGCCCAGTGGCTGCACATGACGGAACACAGCGCCGACCTCGGCAGCGACGGCTTCTATCGGCAGAACTATGACCCGGCGATCAAGAGCCAATTCTTGTGGCCGTCGATGCTGGACATCGTGCTGTGGCACGTCTGGGAACGTGTGACCTGTCCGGTTCTCATCATGCGCGGCCAGCATTCCGATCTGCTGCTACCGTTCACCGTCACCCGCATGCAACAGCGGGGCATCGCGGCGGCCCGTGGACTCGTGCAAGCAGTGGAAATCCCCGGCTGCGGTCACGCGCCCTCGCTGATGTCGCTGGATCAGATGCAATTGATCGAAGCGTTTCTGATGGACGACGATTCGGTAGAAGCGGCGCAAAGCGCTTGATCGTTTTTCTTACCAGCTTGCATGTAAGGCGGGTGTATTCAGCATCCGAGCGCGCTTGTTGTCTCCGCGGCGTCGCGATCGACGCCAACGACGGCACGATGTTCGGCTAGGCGTATTAGCAGGTTCGCAGCAGACGCTCCCAGCAGAGGAGCGCCGCAAAATACCGTGGAGGAGACGCAGCATGGAAGTCGCGCAGAAGGATGTCACGCGGGTCGGCATGACGAGCACGGAGAAGATGGTCGTGTTCGCCTCGTCTCTGGGCACCGTGTTCGAGTGGTACGACTTCTTTCTGGTCGGCGCGCTCGCCGCCGAGATCAGCAAGCATATTTTTTCCGGCGTGAATCCGACGGCGGGATTCATCTTCACGCTGCTCAGCTTTGCTGCCGGCTTTGCGGTACGGCCGCTCGGGGCAATCGTGTTCGGCCGCATCGGCGATATGGTCGGGCGCAAGTACACGTTCTTGATCACCATCTCGTTGATGGGCGTCGCGACGTTTGCCATCGGCCTGCTGCCGGGCTTTGCGGCGATCGGGATCGCGTCGCCGATTATTTTCGTCGGGATGCGGATGCTGCAAGGGCTCGCGCTCGGCGGGGAATACGGCGGCGCGGTGGTCTACGTCGCCGAGCACGCGCCCGATCGCCAACGCGGCTCGTGGACGTCATGGATTCAGATCACCGCGTCGTTCGCGCTGCTGCTCTCGCTCGGCGTCATTTTGTTTTTGCGTTTTGCGCTGGGCGAAGCGGAATTCTCGGCGTGGGGCTGGCGCATTCCGTTTTTGATCTCGATCGTCCTGTTGGCGATCTCGCTGTGGATTCGTTTGAAGCTGAGCGAATCGCCTGCTTTCCTCAAGATGAAGTCCGCCGGACATGCATCGAAGGCACCGCTGAAAGAAGCATTCGGTCACTGGCCGAATCTCAAGCTGGTGCTGATCGCGTTCTTCGGTTTGGCAATGGGGCAAGCGGTGATCTGGTACACCGGCCAGTTCTATTCGCTGTTTTTTCTCACGCAGGTTTTGAAAACCGATGGCGCTACCGCGAACTTTCTGATCATCGTCGCAACGCTGTTGTCCGCGCCGTTCTACTACATCTTCGGAACGCTTTCCGACCGCATCGGACGCAAGCCGATTTTCATGGCCGGCCTGCTGCTCGGCGTAGTCAGTTTCTTCCCGCTGTACAAGACGCTCACGCATTACGTGAACCCGGCGCTCGAGCAGGCGCAGCGGAACGCTCCGATCAGCGTCGTCGCGAACCCCGCGGAATGCGCGTTTCAATTCAACCCGGTCGGCACCGCCACGTTTCGCAGCTCGTGCGATGTGGCGAAAAGTAGTTTGTCGAAGGCCGGTTTGAACTATCAAAATATCCCCACGGCGCCCGGCACCATGGCCGAGATCAAGATCGGCTCGGAGACCATCCCGGCATACGATGCGAACGACCCGGACGCGAAGACCAAGGCGGTGGAATTCGACAAGACACTCCGAGATGCGCTCCAGCGAGCCGGATATGCGCCGAAGGCCGATCCGGCCGCTGTGAATCGACCGATGGCGGTGGTCGTGTTGTTCTTGCTGATGTTGTGCGGGACGATGACGTACGGTCCGCTGGCGGCGATGCTGGTGGAGATGTTTCCCACGCGCATTCGCTACACCTCGCTGTCGTTGCCGTATCACGTCGGTGTCGGCTGGTTCGGCGGCTTTCTGCCGGCGGCGGCGTTCGCAATCGTTGCCGCGAACGGCGATATCTATTCCGGGCTGTGGTACCCGGTAATTATCGCCAGCGTCGCCTTCGTCGTCTGCTTCCTGTTCATGAAAGAAACGCGCGACGTCGACATTCACTCAGTCAGCGAGCTTAGCGAAGGGCTAGATAGCTTGGCGAAGCGCTAGATACCTTAGCGACGGGCTAGGACACCTCAGCGAAGCGCTAGACATTTCAGCGCTTCGCCTAGATACCTTAGCGAGCGCTGGATACCTTAGCGAAGCGCTGGATAC
>JBBRGM010000378.1:0-4894 GCA_038240725.1 Burkholderiales bacterium
CCTCCAGCCCGCGCGCCTTGCGCAATTCCGAATGGCGATGCTGTTGGGAAATACTTCGCAGCAGCGAGTAGAAATCGATCGCATTGCTTTCCAGCAAATCGAGCGACTCGATATTGCGCGATCGCAGGTCGATGCCGTCCAGCACGCCGATACCGAGGGTAACCGCACTGCGGTCTTCATCCGAAACGATGTAGCGCACCGGATTGGCGTAGATGTCCGTGTAGATATCGACGGCGAAGCCGGTTGCGTCGCGCACGTTCGACGGCCCGAAAAACGGTAGCACGAGATACGGCCCGTCCCCGACGCCCCACATGTATAACGTCTGTCCGAAATCGCCGGTCTGGCGCGGCAGGTTGTGATCGACGGCGCGATCCCAGAATCCGAGAACGCCGAACGTCGAGTTCATCAGAAACCGTGCGAACGTCATCCCCGCGGAGTTGAGCCGCATCTGCAGTAAATCGTTGATGAAGATTCGCGGCTCGAGCAGATTATTGACGAAGGCGCGAAAGCGATCGCGCGGATATTGCGGAAGCAGCGCGCGGTAGCCTTTGGCAACCGGTTTGATAACCGCTCGATCGACCGCCATGTTGGCGCGGAAGATCGCGCGATTCATCGGCTCCAGCGGATCGTAGACTTCGCCGTCCCGGTGCGCGACATTCGCGCAGCCCGCAAGCTGCCCGGCCATGATCAGTAAAGCACACACGGCAAACCGAGTGAGCGGGTTGGTCATCTACAAGCTCCTGAGGGGAAATGGCGAACGCACTGTTTTTATCTTCCGTGGTTTTATATTCTGTTCGTGCGCGTTGTGATGCGATCGCGCCGGCGAGTATGCAACGGTCAGCCAGCCGGCGGCTTCGATGATGGCATGGTCGGCCGGCCGGTGTCATCTCGCGTCGGCCCGAGCAGCGCGGGGAGGAACAGCAGCGCACTCACGAGGGTGCTGGCGAGCGACAACGCAAGCAGCTTTCCCATGCTCGCGGTACCGGGGTGGTGCGACAACCACAAGCTGCCGAACGCCGTTCCGGTGGTGAGCGCGCTGAACACGACAGCGCGAGTCAAGCTGGACTGCAGCAGGTTACGGCCGCCGGCTCGCCAGGCCATTACGTAGTAGATGTCGAACGCGACGCCGATGCCGAATAGCAGCGGCAGCGCAATGATGTTGGCGAAGTTCAGCGGTTGCCCCGCCGCAACGCAGATGCCCAGAGTCAGCAGCGCGGATAGCGCCAGCGGCGCGAGCATGCGGAGAACATCCGAGGCGCGCCTGAGGGTCAGGCTCAGCAGCACTACGATCGCGATGAAAGCCCATCCGCCCGCCACGACAAATGCATGCACGATCGTGCGGCCCGACGCTTGCACCGAGACCGGCGGACCGGTTGCGTCGGGGGCAATCTGCTGTACCGCTGCCACGAAACGGCGCAGCGTCGCGTCGTCGTTGCTGTCGCCTTTCGGCGAGACTTGAATGCGCGCGCGGCCATCGGCCGCAACCCAGTCGCGCACGAGATCTTGCGGCAAGCTTTGCAAGCTAACCGGGCTCGCCTGCAACGCTTCGCGCAACTGTCCGAGCATCGTCTGCAGACCGGGAATCAACGCGGAATCGGCTAACGCGCGCTGCGTGGGGGGCGCCTGCGATAGCGTCGTCAGCACGCGCGCCAGTCGCTGCGACTCGATCACACCAGCGCCCGCCAGATCGCGCGTCGTTTGCTGCAGCATCGCGGCTGTGTGTTCCATCGCGCGCGCGTTGTCCGCGTCGCTGGGTGCGGATCTTAGTTGTGCAGGGTTCAAGGTCGGGTCCAGCAGCAGCGCGGCATCCGAGATCAATGCCAGTTTTTGCTCTTGCTCATTCGGCACGAAGCTCGAGAGCGTGAGCGCCCTTGCGACTTCCGGCAGGGCGGCGAGCCGATCGGCCAGCGCGCTCGCACCCTCGCGCGACGGCGCGAGGACATCCAGCGTATTAGGGCTCGTGTCACGATCCTGCATGAGCTCGAGCAGGGCTGCGACCGACTCTACTTTTGGGCTGCGCAAACTCATCGGGTTTGAATCGAAACGCAGCCACGGCAACAACGACGCGCAGACGATTGCGATCGCGCTCGCGGATAGCAGAATCGATTTTCGGTGCGAGTCGATAAAACGATCGGCGCGTGCGAGCGCGGGGTATCCCACTTCAGCGGCAGCGGCCTTCGGCCGCAGCAGCGTGAGCAGCGCCGGGAGCAGGGTGATGGTGGCGATAAACGCGATCAACATGCCGGTGCCGGCAATCAATCCAAGCTCGGATACGCCGCGATATTCGGTGGGCAGGAAAGCATAGAAGCCGGCAGCTATTGCAGCCGCCGCCAATGCAAGCGGGCTGCCGATAGCCATCGCCGCGGCACGCAACGCTGCGGGCAGATCGGCGAATGCTTGCTGCTCGGCGCGCAACCGGACGCAAAATTGAATCGCGAAGTCGATGCCGAGTCCGACGAACAACACGGCAAATGCAACGGAGATCAGATTGAGCGGCGCCGCAACCAGCAGGCCGAACGCCGCCGTGACCATCAGCCCGGCAGCGACGCTCAGCAGAACCGCGATGATCAGCTTGATCGACCGCAGCGCAAGCCACAGCCAAAGCAAGACGACCAGCAGCGTGATGATTGCGTTGAGCGCTGCACCTTCCGCCACCGTCGCGAATTCATCGTCCGCCATCGGTACCGAGCCGGTCAGACGCACGCGCGCGCCGGTCTCGCGAACAATCGGATCGGTCCGCACGATATGCCGAATGGCGTCACTTGCCTTCGCGCCGGGTTGCAGCGCTGCGAAATCCAGCAGCGGTTGCACCAGCACGAATCGACGCAGCTCTCGCCGCGATGGCGGCTCGCCGGTGATCAAGCTTCGCCAGGACAGCGGTTGCGGATGTCCGGTCGTCACCGTTTCCAAACTGACTGCGAGCGCATCGAGCGGTCGCGCCAGATCGGCCAGCTTGGCTTCGCCGCGTTGCACGCCCTCCAGTACTAGCGCCAGCGCCTCCATGAGACCGCGCACGCTCGGGTCGGCGGCCAGGGACCCGAGCAGAGGCTGCGCGGCGATCAGTTGCTCAGTGGTGCGAGATACTTCTTGAGGCGACAGAAACAGCAGGCCGTTGCGCGCGAAGAAGATACCGCCATCGGGCCGCTGGACGCTGCGAAACAGAGCGGGCTGTTTCGCCAGCTCACTTGCCAATCGGGCTGCGGCACGCTCTGCGGCTTCCGGCGTCGCGCCGTCGATAACCAGCACTGTGCGGTCGATGCTTTGCGCAAAGGCGGCATCGAACGCCACCGCACGTTGGCGCCAAGGCAAATCGGGCGAGAACAGTTTGGCGACGTCGGTACTGATCGCAAAATGGGTCGCCGTGTAGTACGTCGCCGCAGCTACGATTGCGATTGCGAGCAGCACTACTGAGCGAGCGTGGCGCGTACACAGTGCGACCGTTTTAGAGAGTGCTGCGTTCAACATCCGAAGCTATGTGGCATCACCGAATATCGGGACCGACCGCTTGCACGCGCCCCTTCCACAAGCCGCCGCGCCCACGCCAATGCTGATATGCCGAGTCCACGGTGAATAACGTGTACACCGTCGCGATCGCGGGCAGCGACAGCGCCCACCAGGGCGAGACGCGATAGAAGCGCAGCGTCGGCAAGAACGCGATCCCCATCAACACCCACGCCGCCAGGCCCGCCCACCGCGCCAGTGCGCTGCCGAACACCGCGAGCACGACCGGCGCAACGAACGTCAGCAGCATCCCGGCCACGGTTGCGATCAACCACATCGGCGAGCGGCGCAGCTGCGAATAAGCCGAGCGTGCGATCATTCGCCGAATGTCGCCGATACGCGGATAGCTGCGCAGGCTGCGCGCGCGATCGCTGAGGTGCAGCGAAATGGGGCCGACCTGTTTCAATCGACGCGCCAACGCACAATCGTCGATCAGCTCTGCGCGTATCGCGTCGATGCCGCCGATCGATGCCAGCGCTTCACGACGGACCAGCATGCAGCCTCCGGCGGCAGCCGCGGTGCGCGACGTCGCGCGATTGACCCAGGCAAACGGATAGAGCATCTGGAAGAAAAAAATCATCGCCGGGATCAGCGCACGCTCAGCCCAGCTCACGCACCGGAGCTTGGCCATCAGCGACGTCAGCAGCAAGCCGTCGGCTTGCGCGCGCTGCACGAGCGACATCAGAACATCGTCTGAGTAGACGATATCCGCATCGGTGAGCCAAATGAAATCCGGCAACTCCGATTGGCGCTCGACATGCCGCACGCCCTGCGCGAGCGCCCAGAGCTTGCCGGTCCAGCCGAACGGCAGCGGCACACTTTGCAGGCACGTGATTCTGGCGCAGGCGTTTGCTGCGTGCGCTGCGGCGGCAACACATTGTGCTGTACCGTCGCTGCTGCCGTCATCGACGACGACGATGTGCACCGGTCCCGAATAGCGCTGCCGTAATAGCGAATCGACGCTGTGCTGGATGACGTCGGCTTCGTTGCGGGCGGGAATGATTGCGGTAACGCGCGGCCACGAAACATCTGCTCGAGCGCGCGGCGTCGCGCCATCGTCGCGCTCGATGCCGCGCCAGAAACCACCGCGCGCGAGCAACAGATAACACCAGATCGCGAGCACGATCAACGCCACGAATTGCTCTGCGATCATTTTACGTAACCTGCTTGGCGAAACCAGCCAATCGCGTCTCGCAACCCTTCGACGTACGGCCGCGCTTGATAACCGAGCTCGCGTTGCGCTTTGCTGGAATCGAAGTACATCCAGTGCTTCGCCATGCGCAACCCATCGATCGTCACGAACGGCTCGCGCTTGGTCAGTCGTGCCACCAGTTCGGCGGCGATGGCAACGGGATAGATCAGTGAGCGTGGGAGACGCAGCCGCGGCGGCGAC
>JBBRGM010000379.1:0-4854 GCA_038240725.1 Burkholderiales bacterium
GCTCACCTCGTTCGGAAAGAAATCGATCGCCCGCAGCGCGTCGTACTCGCGTTGCAACTTGCGGCGCAGGCGGGCCAACTCCGCCGCGTCCAGCGACGCCAAGGTCTGGTTCGCGCTCTTCCAGGTCCTGCGAAGTTCGGCATAGTCCTGGGCGCGGTCGAACAGCATCCGATACGCAGCCGCTTCGTCGTCCACGCGGGGCTGCACGGTCATCAGCCAGGCATTGCCCCCTTCGCGCACGCACTGGTTCGCGAGATCCTGGAGCGCCTCCTCGCCAGCAACGCCGGCGGGCAGGAGATAGGCGCCGTCGCGCAGCGCCATGCAACCGAGCGCCTTCAAAGCGCGCCAGATGCGCATGCGCGCTGTCGCGCTGGCGGTAGGCAATGAAACGACCAGCAGGAGCCAGACCGGTGAGATTATTTTGTCCATGTAGCGAACGATACGTCAATGTCGAGTATGCTACAACACATTAATACATGGACACTACGCCGTGCTTTCTTCAATCACCCGACCGGTTGCCCGTCTGTTGTTGCCCTCGGGCGTCGACCCGAGCGCATTGCCGCTGCTGCTCGCACGCGGCATGCGCGCGTTCGCCGACGGCTACATGGCCGTGCTGCTGCCCGCATACCTGTTGGGCCTGGGCTTGAGCACGCTCGAGGTCGGGCTGGTTGCAACCGCGACCATGCTGGGCTCCGCGTTCGCCACGATCGCCGTGGGCACATGGGGCTACCGCCTTCATTCGCGTCGGCTGCTGCGCGGCGCCGCCTTGCTGATGGCCGCGACCGGACTCTGCTTCGCCGGCTTCTCGTCGTTCTGGCCACTGATGATCGTGGCCTTCATCGGTACGCTCAACCCGAGCTCGGGCGACGTCAGCGTGTTCCTGCCACTCGAGCATGCGAGCCTCGCCGCGTCGGGCGAGGGTCATGCGAGGACCGTGCTGTTCGCGCGTTACAGCGTGTTCGGCGCGCTGTGCGCATCGCTGGGCGCGCTGGCCGCGGCGCTGCCCGACTGGCTGGTTGCGCACGCAGGCGCGGCGCGACTCGATGCGCTGCGCCTGATGTTCGTGGTCTACGGCGCGATCGGGCTGGCGGTGTGGCTGTTGTATCGACAGCCCGCAGCGGCGGCGGCCGAAGAAACGGCGGCCAACGCGCGGCCCAACGCGCCGCTCGGTCCTTCACGTCGCATCGTCGTCAAGCTGGCCGCGCTTTTTTCCGTGGACGCTTTCGCCGGTGGGCTGGTGGTCAACGCGCTGCTGTCGCTGTGGCTGATGCAACGCTTCGGATTGTCGCTGTCGCAAACCGGCGTGTTCTTCTTTTGCGCGGGCCTCCTGAGCGCCGCCTCGCAACTGGCCGCACCGCTGGTCGCCAAGCGCATAGGCCTCCTGAACACGATGGTGTTCACGCATATCCCGGCGAGCGTGTGCCTGATCCTCGCGGCGATCGCGCCGAGCCTGCCGATCGCGCTCGGACTGCTGTTGGTCCGCAGCGCCTTGTCGCAGATGGACGTGCCCACGCGCACGGCTTACGTGATGGCTGTGGTCACGCCGGCCGAGCGACCGGCCGCATCGAGTTTTACGGCAGTGCCGCGCAGTCTTGCCGGAGCATTGAGTCCATCGCTGAGCGGCGCGTTGTTTGCAGCGGGTTTCATTTCACTTCCACTCATCGCCTGCGGAGTGCTGAAGATCGCATACGACCTGGTTTTGTGGCGCGCGTGCAGACGCGATTCGCTGGACGACCACTGACGCGTGCGCTCGCTCAAGTTCGCTTTGCATAAGCCGATACTTCCGAAAGAACGTTTCTGTCTCCAACCCGCGCCCGCAGTTCAATCCACATTCTCATGTCCACCTTGCCCATTGCGTTTTCCGGGTCTGCTCGCCGGTCGAGACTTTGCCATTCGCCATGAGCACCCTCGTGAGGCGCGTGCTGGTGGTCGACGACAACCAACTCAACAGCCGTTTGGTGACGCTCTTCCTCAAGAAGCTCGGATGGGAGGCTCAGGCGGTGGACAGCGGCGCTCTCGCATTGAACTTGCTCGCGAGTCAGAAGTTCGATTTGGTTCTGCTTGACCTGCGCATGCCCGGCGTGAGCGGCGAGCAGGTCTGTCGCGCGATTCGTGACGAAATGGGATTGCGGGCGCTGCCGGTGATCGCCTATACCGCGCACAGCATGCCCGAAGAAATGGCCCGCATCCTCGCCACTGGATTCAACGGCCTGTTGATCAAGCCGATCTCGTTCTCGGACGTGAAAAGAACTTGTGACGACGTCGTCGCGGGTGTATTCGAGAGCGCGACCGCATGAGCGCAGCGATGGCCGATTTTGCTTTCAGTCGGACCGAATGCGGGGCCGACGCGCGACGTGGCGAGCGCTCGAACGACAGTGGCATTCAAATGCGCAGCGCGGTTGCAGCGATACCGATTCGCACGGCCTGGATCGTCATCAATGGCGCCCAGCAGGCCGACGCGATCGCGGCCATCATCGCGGATGCCGGCTGGGCGGTCTTGCATGTGGCGCACAACATGGCTGAAGCCGACGCCTTGTTCGCACGCGAAGAGCGCGTCGCGGACTTGATCGTCACCGGCCTGCGCTTCGCCGACGGCGACGGATTTCAACTGATCCGCAAGCTTGCGCGGCACGCCAGGCAGTCCGCCATCTTCGTGATCAGCAACCAGCAACGGGCGGTGATCAAGACTGCCGCCGCGCTCGCTGAGGCTTGTGGGCTCACCCTTGCGGGAATCGCCGAACAACCGATCGAGCCGCAAGCGCTTCGCCTCGAGCTTTCACGTTTGGAGTGCCGCACTCGCAAGCTTAAGCCGGTTGCGCCGGCGCCCGCGCTGTCGCGTCATGAGTTGATGTCTCTGCTCGATCGCGAAGCGATCTTGACCTGGCTGCAGCCCAAGCTGCGCATCGTCAGCGGCGAAGTCGTGGGCTTCGAAGCGTTGATGCGCGCGCGCGAAGACAACGGCAAGCTGATCGGGCCGGATCGCATGGTGGCCGCACTCGCGACGCACGGCTTGCTCGATCAGGCAACGCTGTGCATCGCGCGTCAGACCATCGCCTTCGTGGCGCGCTGCCTGGACCAAGGCATGGCGGTCAGTGCGTCGATCAACGTGTCGATGCAGGCGCTATCGAACCTGGCGTTCTGCCAGGCGCTTTCGGATGCAGTCGAAAGCGTTTACCTGGATCCGAGCTGGATCACGATCGAAATCACCGAAACCGACGCAATGGCCGATCTTGCATCGGTAATCGAGAACACCGGGCGTATCCGCATGTTCGGCTTCAATATCGCGATCGACGACTTCGGCACGGCCTACTCGAGCCTCTTTCAGCTCTCGCGCATTCCGTTTTCCGAACTCAAGATCGAGCGAGGGTTCGTGACCGGCGTGGACCGGGACAGCGGCAAGCAGGCGATTGTCGCCGCGTGCGCCCATCTGGGTGCGTCGCTCGGCCTGCATGTCGTCGCCGAAGGCGTCGAAACGGCCGCGGAACTCGAATACGTGACGCGCGTCGGATGTGCGCAGATCCAGGGTTACCTGGTCGCACCGCCGATGCCGCCGAGCGAAGCGCTGGAATGGCTGCGAGGTCTCGAAGACCTGCGCTTTCCCATCGGTCAATAAGTCGTGTGCGCGGGCTGGTGCCGTCCCTCGGGCATTCGCGAAGAAGCAATCCAGCAGCCGTCTTTTCAGCCTGTCGCGCACACCACTGCTCGTGCCTGCTCCATCAGGCTCTCGCAGCGCTCGATGGCGCGCGTGTAGTTTCCGGCGAACAGTTCCGCATCGACTGCGGCGGCCATCTCGGTAAGCTTCGGATATCCGTACGATCCGGCGGTCCCCTTCAAGTTGTGGATGAGCGACTTGAGCCGGGGCCAGTCCGATTGATCGAGCGACGCGCGAACCGTATCGATCTGGCCAGGCAAGCCGGCGCGAAATTCCGCGGCGAGCGCTTCGAGCTCCGCACAGTATTCGGGATCGTCGATCGGGTCGGCCGCCTGTTGCCACACCTCCATCTGAGCCGAGGTGAATTGCATCAGCACTTCGTAGAAGCGCTCGCGATCGACCGGCTTGGCCAGAACTTCATCGCAGCCTGCCGCACGGCATCGCTCGATGTCGGCCTTCATCACGTTCGCGGTGAGCGCAACGATCGGCCCGCGGTAGCCTTCCTCGCGCAGCTTTCGCGTGGCCGAGACGCCATCCATCTCGGGCATCTGTACGTCCATCAGGATCAGATCGAAGCTGTCGCGCAGGGCGGCTTCAACCGCCTCGCGTCCGTTGTTGACGATGGTCGCGCTCAAGCCGGCGCGCTTGAGGAATGCGTTCAGCAACCGCTGGTTGTCGACACCGTCCTCCGCGAGCAGCACGCGGCCGCTCAGATCCGGTACGACGATCTGCGTGACCGTGAAGTCCGGCCGTGTCTGCGGAATCAGATCTTTGTTTGCGAGCAGCAGCGGAACATCGCGCGCGCTATCGGGGAGGTCGAGCTGCAGATCGAAGCGGCTGCCGCGACCGAGCCGACTCTGGACCCGGATCCTTCCGCCGATCAACGTGGCGAGTTGCTGCGAGATCGTCAACCCGAGACCGCTGCCGCCGAATTTTCGGGTCGTCGAGGTATCGGCCTGCACGAACGGCTGGAACAGTTTGGACAGCTGCTCCGGGCTCATGCCGATCCCGGTATCGACGATCCTGAACACCATGCGACGATGCGCCGCCGAGTAGTGCAACTCGAGCGTCACGCTGCCTTTGGGCGTGAACTTGATCGCATTGCTGCACAGGTTCAACAGGATCTGCTTGAGGCGCACCGGATCCGAATGAAGCACAGCGGGCAAGGGGAAGTGGGGAACGACCTTGAGCTCGAGCGAACG
>JBBRGM010000380.1:0-4851 GCA_038240725.1 Burkholderiales bacterium
CGTTGCTGTCAGCACATGCCGTGGGTGGATTGCTACAAGTCGTGGCCGGGGGCCGCGTCCGGCGCGGGTTGTGCGATCGTCGGTCTATGCGACCGCGACCGGATCCGCTTACCATCGTGTGAGCCAGCCCAGCAGCATCGCACCCGCATCCTTGGGAGCGGAAACGACGTCGTGCCATGCGAGAAAGCAGTCACCGGTCTCGCTGATCATCAGCAGTCCGGTAAGCCCTTTCGATCGCTTGAGCGCGTCGAGCGCCTGCGTCGGTGTCTGCACGATCGGACTTCCCACGTTTAGCGACGTGTTCACAGCGACCTCGACGCCGACATGTCGGCCCATGGCCTTGAGCACCGCATACGTAAACGGATCGATGTCGGGGCGCACGATCTGTACGCGGCTGGTGCCATCATGATGTACGACTGCGGGCACCACGTCGTACGCTTCTTTGCGCGCGCGCGGCGAGCACCATGTAGTTGTACGCATTGTATTCATCGGCCTGGGCACCCGGTGACAGATGAAACAAGCGCTGAGCGGCTTCCAGCGTTGCCATCGGCGCGAGTGGTCTGATGCGCTCGCGAAATTTCACCAGCCGGTTGATATTGTCGAGCGTCTGCGGATTGCACGGATTGGCGAGAATGCTGCGATGGCCGAGCGCGCGCGGTCCGGTTTCTGCAGCGCCTTGGTACAGTCCCATCACGCCGTTCTGCGCTATCACGGACGCCATGAAATCGGCGACGCGATCGCGATGGCTCGCATCGCCGATGTTGCCGAGCATGCGGAAGCGAATCTCCGCTGTCGTCTCGCATGCCGCTTTGATCGCTGCGGATGCGGCAGCGCTGCCACAGTAAAACGCGTGGCGCAGTTTGACCTGCGGTCGAACGCCGTTGCGCATCGCGAATGCGTACGCGGCACCGAGCTGCGCACCCGCGTCGCCCGGCGTGGGCGGCACCCACAGTTGCAGCCGCGTGTTGCGCCCGACATAGCGGCGGTAGTAGGCCTCGTCGAACTGGTCGAGCAGATTGAGGTTGGCAATACAGTTGAGCGCTGTGCCGCCGGTCATCACCAGTTTGTCGCTCTTGGTTGTGCGGATCATGTGATCGATGACGTGAAACAAGACATCTTCGAACAGAAGCTGCGTCGCCGCGGCTTTGTCGAGACGCTCCTCCGTCACCTCGGAGTGCGCGTCATCGTCGACACGCAGAATCGCATCCGGATTCCACATGTCCTTCGGTGCGATCGGACGTCCCAGAACGTTCTCGAGCGCCTTCCCGTACGGCGCGTGCTCTCCGCCGAGATGCCAGCTGGCCATGGCGCGATTGAGGTGAAACTCGCCGTTCTCACCGAAGTACACGAGCTGGCGCAGGCGCTTGTAGTACGGATTGGTCAGGCGATTGTTGTTGCCCCATGCGGTCGCGCCCATATAGCGGCCTTCGCTGCTCAGCGTTGTCCAGCCGCCCTGCGTCGAGCTGATGACGCTGTAGAGCACGCCGAGCGAATCGAACATGCTGCCGTTCTGGTACACCGGTGCGAGCTGGCGGTCCTTCGCCACGTAAAGCGAAACCGAGCCGTCATCGCCATAGCCATCCAGCACGGTGACCATGACCGGCTCGTCGGTGTCATTGAATGGCGAGCAGCCGTACGAAAAATACGCGTGCGTGTCGTGATGGCGCGTAGCGATAATCGGAAACGGCTTCGGCAGCCCGAGGCTGCGCGCCAGTTTCGCCGGCGCGTTCATTGCGCCCAGCGCGTGCAGATAGTTGAACTGCGACGCCGCACTTGGTCGCAGCAAGGCAAGGCTGCGCGGCGCATGTTCGGCTGCAAGGCGCAGACCGAAGGCCATGAATTCCATGTAGCGCCAAGTCGACAAGCAAGCGTGCAAGTCCGACGGCTTCAGGCCGTAATCGTCGAGACGATGCCGCAGATCGGCCAAGCTGCTCTCAGGAAAATCGGCGCAATGCTTGACGCCGGTGAAGCGCTCTTCTTCGTTGTTGCACAGGATCTCGATGCCGGCCTGATTTGAGACGCGTACCAGCGCGGCGCCGGAGTTATGCCCGCCGGGCCCCAGTCCCAGGAGGTACACCGGCGCGCCGGTTGCGAGTTTTGCCTGCATTGCCTCACCGCTCCGACGCGCGAACCGGCTCTCTGGCCGGTAGAACTTGTTCAGCGCGTATAAGCCGTCGTAGATCGGCCGGTTGAGCCAATATACGAGCTGGCCGAGTCGACGATACGCAGGGCCGTAACGGCCGTATGTCTTCATTGCAATTGTCCTGTGTGGGGTAGTGCGCACTGATCGACCGGGCCGCTGTCGCACCGGCCGCTCGTTAGCCGTTTTCGGGCGCAAAAAGCACGCCCGCGGTGTGACTGGAGACTCGTCCGCCGGGTGCCGCCTTCGCGACAGAACGTATATCGACGCGAACGCGTCCAACTTCGCTCTTCTGACAGCGAATTGACAGACGCCATACGCTAAGCTCGTGTCTCGCCCGGGAGGTACGCCGTGATCGCAACCTGCCGATGCCGCCCGCGCTTGCCAAACTGACACGCCCACGCCTGTACGGTGCGGTCGCGCGTGCGCGCCTGTTCCAGCTTCTGGACCAGCGTCGCGAGCATCCGGTCGTGTGGATCGCCGGCCCACCGGGCGCGGGCAAGACGACGCTGGTCGCGAGCTATATCTCGGAGCGCGAGATTGCGGGGATCTGGTAGCAGATCGATTCGGGGATAGTGACCCAGAACCTTCGTCTACTACATGGGGACCGCAGCAGAGCGGTAGATATGCGCGAAGCACAAGCCGCGGCCGCTGCTCACCGACGAACCTGTCGGATCTGCTCGGCTTCGCGCGCCGTGACGAACGCGACTGGAACGCTCCATCGGTGTGAGCGAAGCATTCATGAAGGACGTGCAGGATCCGGGACTGGCGAAACGGTTCGGATGTGCGGAATTACCGAACGTGGCTTAAGAAGTATTATCCTGATGGCAACGCCGACGATCAGTATTCAACCGAGATCGCAATCATGTCCGACGCCAACAAGCAAACGATGCAGCCCAATCCTCGTACGCAACTGCGCGATCTCATCGCCGGTCATTTCGTATCCCGCGCGATTTACGTCGCGGCGCAGCTCGATATCGCCCACCTGCTTGCGGATGGACCGAAGACTTGCGAAGCGCTGGCGCAACTCACGCACACGCATGCAGATACGCTGTATCGGCTGCTGCGCGCGCTCGCGAGTCAGGGCGTGTTCGCCGAGGACGCGCAGCGCCGGTTCGCCAACACAGAGCTATCGGAGTTGCTGCGCTCCGATATTCCCAGCTCGATGCACGCGATGACGTTATTTACCGGCGACGAGACGATGCTCACGGCCTGGCAGTCGCTGCGCCACAGCGTGACGACCGGCGAGCCGGCATTCGAGCACGTGTTCGGTGTGCAGCACTTCGAATATCTATCGCAGCATCCCGACAAGGCAAAGATCTTCGACGATGCCATGGTCAGTTTTTCCAGCATGGTAAACGCGACAGTCGCCAAGAGTTACGATTTTTCTGCGTTCAAGACCGTGGTCGATATCGCCGGCGGCTACGGCAGCACGCTGTGCACGATTCTGAAATCGTATCCCGCCTTGCGCGGCATTCTGTTCGACATGCCGCATGTAACGGAAGGCGCGCGCAAATACATTTCTGAGCAAGGCGTCGCCGATCGCTGTGACGTCGTCGCTGGTGATTTTTTCGGAACCCTGCCGCCAGGCGCAGATGCGTATTTCATGAAGCACATCATTCACGACTGGGACGATGAGCGTAGCCTGAAAATTTTGCGAAGCTGTCACGCGGCGATGCCCCGCGACGGCAAGCTGCTCGTCTGCGAACGCATCGTACCGCCGGGGAACACGCGCTCCTACTCGAAGCTGGGAGATCTGGTGATGCTGATGATGACGCCCGGCGGACGCGAGCGCACCGAAGCGCAGTATCGCGCGCTATTCGCGGATGGGGGATTCGAGCTGATCCGACTCGTCGCAACGGAGTCGGACTTCACCGTGATGGAATCGGTGAAGTCTTAGCGCACTCTCGTCATGGGTGCTATCCAACACGAGGTGCTTCGCGACGCAGCTCCTGTGTCTACATCAAAGCAATATCGGCAGCGTTCCGAAATCAGCGCCGAGAATCGATGAAGCGTTCAGCCTCAGCCAGCCGCTGAGCAGCGTGGCGTACACCTGTCGGAAATCTGTGGTCATCGGCAAGTTACCGTCGTCCACCAGGTTCTCAGGCTTGAGGCTGGCGGGCGAGCCGAGGACACCCGCGCGCACGCCATCGCCGATCAACATCAACGCTTGTGCAGAACCGTGATCGGTGCCGGCGCTCGCGTTCGGCATCACCCGGCGCGCAAATTCGCTCCACAACAGAATCATTACGCGGCTGGACATTCCGGTAGCTTCGAGATCGCTCATGAACGCACCGATTCCAGCGGACAGCTCGCCGAGCTCCGTCGCTTGACGGATGTATTGATTTTCGTGCGTGTCGTATGAACCTTGCTGCATGGCGATGATCTGGATCTGCGAATCGACTCGCAGCAACTGTGCGGCAAACTGCAGCGATTGGGCGAACGATTCGTTCGGGTAGACAACCGACGAGATGCTCGCGCCCGCTTGCTTCACCGTCGCCAATGCGCCGATCGCCGCGCGATTATTTCGCAGGATCGTATTGAACGAGCCGTTAGTCACCTGCATCCAGCCTCGCCAGTGCCTCGGAGACGCATGATGTCGCCGAAGTGGCAATCTGCGCATTCCTCATGCCTTTGAATTTTTGTGTTCAGCCACTTACGTAGCTCCTGCTCAGACACACGTGTTCGAGGCATACGCGCTATATAGGGAC
>JBBRGM010000381.1:0-4838 GCA_038240725.1 Burkholderiales bacterium
CCGCAAGCAGCCAGCCAGTCCCGTCCGGGGCAGCCAGCCAATCCATTCCTTATGCAAGTCCGTGCGCGTGCTCGTGCGTGGATTGGTTTGGGCGTGCATTGCACGCAAGGAGAACTGGTGAAGCGTACGAACTCACACCGTACACACCGTGTGCCGCCGATTTCGACCGAGGCGAACACGCTGCTGAGCGCTACCTTATTCCTCATGGCGAGCAGTTGCCGGACCGAATGTCCGGCTGTCGCGCGCATGGTCGCGGATCATCTGGGCATGCTCGCCGCCCACGGCCAAGTCGCGCCGACGTTGCGCCGGCTCGCGGCAACCGCGAGCGTGCAGTGGTGCGATCGTCACGAATTGCCGCACCAGGAAGCCGAGCGACTGATCGCATCAGTGCGCGCGCGCCTGCTCTGATTCATCGCATCTACCGTATTCCGTCTATCCCATCCCATCGCATGGTCGAGGAGTCGTACATGAAAAGCTCGTTGCAGGAAACTATTCCGGCGCTGAGTCTGCGCAGGCAATGGCGCGAGATTCGCGATGCGAAGAGCATGCGCAATCGCGATATTGCAGCGTTTCTCGGCGTATCCGAAGGCGAGCTGGTCGCCTCGACTTGCGGCGAGGAAACCACGCGATTGCAGGGTCCGTTCGGCAACCTGATCGAAGAACTGCCGGCGCTCGGCAACGTGATGGCGCTGACGCGCAACGAAAGCGCGGTACACGAAAAAATCGGCACGTTTGAAAACGTCAGCATCACCGGTCCGATGGGGCTCGTACTGGGCGAGGCGATCGATCTGCGTTTGTTCATGTCGCAGTGGAAATTCGGTTACGCGCTGAACGAGAAAAAGCACGACAGCACCTTGCATAGCCTGCAGTTCTTCGATGGCAGCGGCACCGCAGTCCACAAAGTATTTCTGCGTGCCGACAGCGATTGCGATGCGTTCGATGCACTGGTCAAACGTTATCGCGCGCCATCGCAAGAGGCCGGCGAGGTCGTTGCGGCGCGCGCAGAAGATGCTGCCGAGAAGGGCGATGACGCGATCGATCAGCCCGGCTTTCGAAAAGCGTGGGAAGCGCTGCAGGACACGCACGAATTCTTCGGCATGCTGCGACGATTCGAGGTGTCGCGCACGCAGGCGCTGCGACTGGCCGATCCGCAGTACGCGTGGCCGGTGCTAACCAGCAGCCTGAGAACGGTTCTTGAGCGGGCGTCCGCGAGCGGCCTGCCGATCATGGTGTTCGTCGGCAACGCCGGCTGTATTCAGATTCACACCGGCAGCGTCAACAATGTGGTCGTGCGCGACCGCTGGCTCAACGTCATGGATCCCGGTTTCAATCTGCATATGCGCGAGGATCACATCGCTTCGGCCTGGGTCGTTCGCAAGCCGACCAGCGAAGGCATCGTCACCTCGCTCGAATTGTTCGACGACAAGGGCCGCAACTTGGCGCTGATTTTCGGCAAGCGCAAGCCGGGTATTCCGGAGTTGGAAAATTGGCGCGAGCTTGCAGCGCAGCTGCCGCGTGCGAACGCGGAGACGCTGCAATGACTCGCATCGCACGCTGCGTCTGGATTTCAGCAGGTCTGCTCGCATTGATCGGCAGTGTGATCGCAGCCGACGGGCAGCGTGTGGTGGCGGTAGGCGGCGCGGTCACCGAGATCGCATTCGCGCTGGGCAAAGGCGGCAGCGTCGTTGCGTCCGATACGACGAGCACGTATCCGGAAACCGCCGCCAAGATGACCAAGATCGGTTACATGCGCAGCCTCGCCGCCGAGGGCGTGCTCTCGCTCAGGCCCGATCTCGTGCTGGCTACCGCAGAAGCCGGCCCGGCGAACGTACTCGGACAATTGCGCAACGCCGGTGTGAAAGTCGAAGTGCTGCCGGCGACGCACACGTTCGAAAATCTGCGCGACAACGTGCGCCTCGCGGCCACTGCATTCAACGTCGAAGCGGACGGATCGAAGCTGATCGGCAGTCTCGACCGCGAATGGCGCGACACACGCCGCGACGTGGCTGCGTTGCCCGGCGCGCCGCGCGTGCTGTTCATTCTCGCGCACGCCGCCAATCGGCTGCTGGTTGCAGGCACCGGCACCGGCGCCGATGCGATGATCCGTTACGCGGGCGGCGTCAATGCGCTGGCCGACGTGCAAGGCTACAAGCCGCTGTCCGGCGAGGCGTTGGTGCAAGCGGCGCCGGACGTGATTCTCATCACCGCCGAAGGCATTACGGCACTCGGCGGTCCGGAAAAAGTCTGGGAGCTGCCCGGCGTTTCATTGACGCCGGCAGGACAGCACCAGCGTCTGGTCGCGATGGACGCGCAGTATCTGCTGGGCTTCGGTCCACGGCTGCCGCGCGCAACGCTCGAGCTTGCGCGTCGCCTGCGCGCAGGTTGAACGGATGTCGGCATTGAATCCCTCGGTAAACGGCGCGCTGCCTGGATTGCATCGCATTCCAGTGGGTCGTTTGCTGTTACCTACGCTCGCGATTGCGCTGCTTGCCTGCGCACTGTTCGCGCTGTGCACCGGCGCTTATTCGCTGGGCGCAAAACAAGTCGTGGTATTGCTGCTCGCAAAGCTGGGTCTGGTACAGACCGACGCGGTATCCATGCAGGACAACGCGGTGCTGTTCTCGCTGCGACTGCCGCGTGTCGTGTTCGGCATTCTGGTCGGCGCGGGTCTCGGTGCGTGCGGCGCGGCGCTGCAGGGCTTGTTTCGTAATCCGCTCGCCGATCCAACATTGATCGGCGTCATGAGTGGCGCTGGACTCGCAGCCGCGACGGTCATCGTGCTCGGCGCCGTCTGGATTCACGGGCTGAGCCGCATTCTCGGACCGTTCACCTTGCCGCTCGCGGCTTTTCTCGGCGGACTGGCCGCGACGACCTTGGTGTATCGCGTCGCCACCAGCGAAGGCCGCTCGCCGGTCGCGCTCATGCTGCTGGCAGGCATCGCCGTGAATGCGATCGCGGAAGCCGGCATCGGCTTGTTCACCTATCTCGCGGACGATCAGCAATTGCGCAACTTGTCGGCGTGGCGCCTGGGCTCGGTCGCCGGACCCGGCTGGCGCGAGCTCAGCGTCGTCGCACCCGTCGTCGTACTTTCGGTCGCTGCGCTGATGCGAATGGCGAAACCACTCAACGCACTGGTGCTCGGCGAAGCGCCCGCCGGCCATCTCGGTGTCGATGTGCAATCGCTCAAGCGCCGCGTGATCGTCCTCACCGCGTTGTGCACCGGCGCGGTGACGGCGTACTGCGGCATGATCTTCTTCGTCGGCTTAATGGCACCGCACATGGTGCGGCTCGTGTGCGGGTCGGACAATCGTTTGGTTCTGCCGGGTGGCGCGCTGCTCGGTGCGCTGCTGATCGTAGTCGCAGACACGGTTGCGCGCACGCTGGTCGCGCCGGCGGAATTGCCGATCGGCGTGCTTACCGCATTGCTCGGCGCGCCGTTCTTCATCGCGCTGTTGTTGCGCAATCGCCGCGAGTGGGGCATGTGATGCTGACTGCCGAGTCGGTCACGGTGAAGGTTGCCTCGCGCGCGTTGCTGCAGGATGTCTCGCTCGCCGTCCATCCCGGCGAGCTGCTTGCCATCCTCGGCGAAAACGGCGCGGGCAAATCCACGTTGCTGAAGACGCTCACCGGCGATCTGCAGCCGAGTGCCGGCACGGTGACCATGAACGGCCGGCGTTTGCAGGATTGGACCGCCACGCAGCGCGCTCGCGCGCGTGCCGTGCTGGCGCAGGAGACGCACCTCGCATTCGCGTTCGACGCGCTGCAAATCGCGCTCCTCGGACGTTATCCGCATTGCGACAGCACACCGGCGAAGCGCGACGTCGAGATCGCCCTGGCTGCGCTCGCGCTCGTGGGTTGCGCGCATCTGCAGTCGCAGTCTTATCCGACGTTATCCGGCGGCGAGCGCGCACGCGTGCAGCTCGCCCGCGTGCTGGCGCAAGTCTGGGAGAACGCCGGCGACAAGCCGTCCTATCTGCTGCTGGACGAGCCGGTTGCGAGCCTCGATCTCGCGCATCGCGAGTCGGTGCTCGGCATCGCGCGCGATCTCGCGCACGAGCGTGGCCTGGGTGTCGTCGCCATCCTGCACGATCTGAATCTGGCGGCGGTCTATGCCGATCGGGTAGCGCTGATGAAAGACGGACGCTTGCGATCGACCGGACGCACCGATGACGTGTTGCGCGCAGATGTTTTGTCCGATTGCTTCGGCATTCCGATTCGATCCATCGATACCGGCGCCGGCGGCTGCGTGTTCGCCGTCGGCAGCGCGGGCCGCGGACGTGTGCACTACACCGAGGCCGGTCGTATCGATGCGCGCGGCCCGATAACCACAGCGAGATCGGATTCGTAATGCCGACCACTCACCAGCGCGTCAAGGCCAAGCTGTGCGAAATCTACGACGAAATGATCGCGCACGACGGCTTCGCTGGATTCACCGTCGAGATCCGAATTCTGCGGCGTGGCCAGAAGGAAGTCATCGTCGATTGCGGCAAACAGTATCGATTTGTGGTCGACCTCGGCAGCACCGCGTGGGAAACGCAGCGTATAGATACGGCGGCCACTTCTTTACCGGGGGAAGGCGAGACGGCGTGAGCCGTCTGCCAAGTCAGAAACTGCAGGCGACGAGGGGTCGCGCAGCGCAGTGTCGTCTAGATCGTCTCCATCTCGCTTCCGTGACGGAAGGAATGGTCACTTCAAAAAAACAAGGAGTACGAGATGAAACGCATCAATCTGTGGACAGCTGCGGCTGTCGCAGTTTTCACATTGAACACCATGGGCGGAGCGCTGGCTGCAATCGGCGTGTGGGATGGCGCTGCCGGACCCGGCAGCGGCATCGGCGA
>JBBRGM010000382.1:0-4834 GCA_038240725.1 Burkholderiales bacterium
AGATTATTGGGTTGTGTCAGGTGCGGCGTCTGCATCGTTGCGCTCCTCGCCAAGGTACCTACCTTGGCTTCGCCGCGACGCCTCGCATCCATCCGCACCTGACGCAACGCGCGTCGCAAGACTTGTTCAGAGCTTCCCTAGCGCGCCTCGAGGCGCGCGACCTCTTGCTCCAGCTCGACGATGCGCCGATCTCGCTCGGCGAGTGCGCGCGCGACGTCTGCTGCTTCCAATCGCTGCGGAATATGCTTCGAACAGTTCTCGTCCCAGGCATCGACTGAAAACACGATGGCTTGCTCGCCCTGCGCCTTGTACCCCGCCGGCATGAGCTCAGCCAGCAGCGCCGCATCGTTTTCAACGACCTTCGCTTCGCCCCAGATTTTCACCCGCCGCTGTTCCGCATAGTCGATTAGAAACAGCTGCGCCTTCGGATTCTCGGTCAGATTTCCGAGCGTGATGTACTGGCGATTGCCGCGGAAATCTGCGAACGCTATGGTGGCGTCATCGACCACGTGCAGAAATCCCGGCGGCCCGCCGCGGTGCTGCATGTACGGTTGACCGGCGGCATTCGCGGTCGCCAGGAACACGCTGATCTGTTCGCGGATAAACGCCGCGAGGTCGTCGGTGATGCGCGTATCCCAGCCACCGCTCTGCTCCATCCGTGCATAAGCGTGACGCGAACCCTTGCGTGTCTGGATCGCTTTCACTGCCGGCGTGAACGCGACGTCGCTGGAAATTTCCGAGGGCTGCGTCATCGAAGGTCCTTAAGCAAAATCTTAAACGAGCGCTACGCTCGAGCTGATGTCATTCTGCTTCGTTTGCAAATGCGCTGCTGAGTCCGACACGAACCGCAGTCTTCGATGCAGCGAACGGCGATTCGCCCGCCGGGCGTCCTCGATGAGCCCGCTTGTTTGCAAGTGTGGGCAATCAATTGCGAGTGGAATTGCTATCCGCGCGCAGCAACGAATAATCGGCTGCTAATACCTACAACTAAAATAAGGAAGATTCAAATGCGTACAGTTATCGCACTGCTCATCGGCATAACGATTGGCCTCACCAGCGTAGGCAGCGCAGGCGCCGGCGGCGGCGTCGCACGCAGCGGCGCTTCAGCGGCCAGCGGCGGCGCGAAGCCTCAGCCGCGGCAAGTCGTCATCCGCCGGGTCGACGTGCGCGGCGGCGTCCGCACCGAGACACGTACGACGGTGACAACGCACCGCTAAGCTCCGCGGCTAGGCGCCGCTGCGAATTACCAGCCGGCACTTGCCAAACGCAGCAGATTGACCGCGACGCCCCGGGCATGTAGTCCGAGGCGTCGTTATTATGTGCATCGCTTGTTAGCGGAACTGTTTCACCCGCTTCACCAACGCTCATTGAATAGCTGCCGTTGTCTCTAATTTGCCCGCGGCGTCGTGCCGACTGCCGCCATCCGTGAATGCGCCCCGCATGCGCGTCTGCTGATCCGCCCGCTGCAATTCAGCGCAATTTCCGCTCGTACCGTACCGGTAAGCCGCTACACTGATGGCCATGCCGTCAGTGCCATCGCCATGGCGCTGCGCCCGATGTGTCTCAGCCAGCTCGAATTGAAAGTTTGCGGCGGCAACTTTCCGTCTCTGCCGCCACCTAACGCTTAACCGCCACGTGATCGACCCCCGTTCCACCGTGTCCCGGATGCTCCGCCAAGCCGCATTAATCCCGCTCGCCGTCCTGGTCCTGCTGGCGTTGTTCATTGCCTTCTTGACGAGTGAAACCGCGCTGCGGTGGGTGGTGTCGCAGGCGACCTCCCGCTCGCACGGCGAGCTGGTCGTGCAAGGCGTATCGGGTTCGCTGCTGCGTACCGCCCGCTTCGAGCACGTCGGCTACACGCACGAGGGCACAGAAGTATCGATCGACAATGCGCAAGTCAAGCTCTCGCCGTTTGCGCTGTTGTGGCGTCGCGTGAAGGTCGATCACCTCGAGGCCAGCCTGGTCACCATTCGTCAGCAGGCTGCAAACCTGGACGCGAAAGCGCCTGCTCGGCTGCCCGAGAAGTTCAGTTTGCCGATGGACATCACGCTCGACGATGTGCAGATCGGCCGTATCGTGTATGCCCGCGGGCAAGCTTCGCGCGCATTCGGGCCGGTAGTCATCGCCGGCCGGACCGGCTCGCTGCCCTGGTCGGCGGAGCTGATTTCACTGGCAACGCCGTGGGGCAAGGCTTCCGGGAAGGTCACGATGCAGCCGCAGCAGCCGTTCGTCCTGGCGGGCACGCTGGAGATATCGAAGACGCAAGGGCCGGAGTACAACGCCAAGCTCAACATCGGCGGTACGTTGTCGCGCATAGAGTTGCGGGCGACTGGCGAGGCGCAGCCGGCGCGAGCCGATGCCGCTGCGGTTGTCACGCCGTTCGCCGCCAGTGCGTTCGAATCCTTCGAAGCTAATGCCACGGATGTCGATCCACACGCCTGGAGCGCCGGCGCCCCCGCCGCCAGGCTCGAATTGCACGCGAAGGCACAGGGCAGCGCTGATCGCGATCATGTTGCCGGCGAACTGACGCTCACCAATCAAACGCCGGGTACGCTCGATCGCAAGCTGCTGCCGCTAATTTCGTTCAAGACGACGTTTGCCGGGCCGCTCCGGACGCTCGTGTTTTCCGATGTCGCGCTCGATCTGGGCAAGGGCGGGCACGCGGCCGGCAATGGCATGCTGACCGGCGGCAATGCTGTCGTCGATGTGGCGACCAGCAATTTGAACCTGCAAGGCCTGCACGGACAACTCAAGCCAACGCAGCTCAAAGGCAATCTGCGCGTGGTCAATGCGGGCGGCGAGCAGAGCGCCAAGCTCAAGCTCGCTCAGGGCCGCTACCGTTTCGGTTTCGACGGAACGCTCAAGGATTCGGTCGTGCGGATCCAGGAAGTCCGCGCTGCCGCCGGTGCCGGCACATTTACCGCCAATGGCAGTCTCGGCCTGGGCGAGACCAAGCCGGCGCAGATGCAAGGGTCGCTCGCGCATTTCGATCCGTCCGAGTTCGGCAAATACCCGAAAGCGGACATCAACAGCCGCTTCAAGGCAACGGCAACGTTAGCGCCGGTGCTGCAGGTCACCGCCGATCTCGCGTTAACGAAGAGCCAGTTGTTCGGCCGCCCAGCGGCCGGCACTATCAAATGGCACTCCAAAGGCACCAAGACGCCCGACATCGCCATCAACCTGTCGAGCAAAATCGGCGACACGCAAATCGATGCTAAAGGCACCTTGTTCGATCCGGTAAATCTGCAGCAAATGGATCTCGAGCTGGCGCTTGCCGGCCGCGATCTCGCCGAGTTGTATCCGATCATCGGCGTGCCGTTGCCGCCAACGCCTGCATACAAACTATCCGGCCATTTGGTCGAGCACGATCAGATCTGGGAGTTTCGCAAATTCAACGGGCAAGTCGGCGCGAGCGACCTCGCCGGCGACTTTACGGTCGATCGCAGAAAACGCCAGTTCATGCGCGCGGAGCTGGTGTCCAACAAACTCGATCTCGCGGATCTGGGTGGCTTCATCGGCGCCGGCAACGGCACGAAGGCCGGCGTCCGAGATCAAGAAAAGGGCGGGCGCAATCGCCGCGTGTTGCCGGACGATCCGTTCAATCCGGAAAAACTTCGCGCGTCGGACGCGGACATCGTGTTTACCGGCCGTCGTATCCAAACCGAGAAGCTGCCGCTGACTCACTTGAAGGCGCACTTGCGGCTGGCGGGCGGTATGCTGACGCTCGACCCCGTCGATTTCGGCGCGGCGGGCGGCAGCATCGTTGCCAAGATCACGCTGGATGCTCGGCAAGACGTCATCCTCGGCCATTCGGATGTGCGTGCAAAGGGACTCAAGCTCAATGAGCTGTATCCGAGCTTGAAAGTCAGCAAGGCAAGCTTGGGCGACCTCGAAGGGCGCGCGCATCTGGTCACGCATGGCAATTCCGTCGCTGCCATGCTCGGGTCGGGCGATGGAAAAGTCGCAGTGATGATGGATGGCGGAGCGATCAGCGACCTGGTGCTGCGCGCGATCAATCTCGATTTGGCGCACATCGGCGAGACGTTGCTCCGCGGCGATCGCGAAGTTCCGCTTCGATGTTTGATTGCCGACTTCAATGCAGAGAGGGGGCATCTGCGGCCGACCGTATTCGTCATCGATACCGAGCACACGATCATCGGCGGGGAAGGCGAGATCGACCTGCACGACGAGAAGCTCGACCTGAAACTGACGGCGCACCCGAAAGACAGCAGCATCATCTCTCTGCGCGGACCGATCCGAATCAGCGGCACGCTCGGTACGCCGTCGGTTCGTCCCGAGCTGGGCAAGCCGCTCGCGCGCGGCGCAGCGGCGCTGGCGCTCGGTGTACTCGCCACGCCACTCGCGGCGCTGATCCCGCTCATCCAGATGGGTAAGAACAAGAGCGTGGATTGCGCACCGCTGGTTGCGCGCACGCGCACCTTCATCGATAACTCGGCCGACGCTGGCAGTGCGCCGAGCCCGTCCGCACCGGTGACGACCGAGTCTGTGATCAAGTAGCGCGGGGCTGCCTCCGGCGCGCACCAGCGTGCGCCGACGCTCTCGCGCGAGCGACTCTGCCACGACTCTGCGAGCAACGAGATGCTAGACACCCCGAACCTTTCGATTCCCTGCAGGCGCTTCGGCATCGTCTCGTCCGCGCACACTTCACCAGGCGAGCGCAACGTTGCAGCCGATAGCGCCCGAGATCTAGGGAAGCTCTGAAACAAGTCTTGCGTGCGCGACCGGGGTGATTTGGGCCGAGGGCCGCGTGGGCTCCTCCTGGTGTAGGCCGGCTACACGGCGTCCTCGCCCTCTTGCCCTCGGCCCAAATCAC